>DASROK010000024.1:0-4143 GCA_035646915.1 Gemmatimonadaceae bacterium | reverse complement strand
CTTCCCAGCTTCGGTCGAGAATGACCGAAGGCGACGCGCTCGCCCATCTCATACGCTGGCTCGATCTTCCTGAAACGCGCCCTCGCCCTCCTCACAAAATCCGCTGAAAAGTTGTTGCGGATGAGGCAGGAGCTCCGTCCTTGATAGCAGGGCTTCTATCCCTCGGAGGTGAGTCTCATTCGCGTTCTCGTCGCAGAAGACGACAAGTCGATCGCCAGTCTCATTCGCCGCGTCCTCTCGGAGGACGGGTACGCAATAGACGTCGCGCATACGGGCGAGGACGCCCGCCTGCTCGCGTTCGTCAACCAGTACGACGGCATAGTTCTCGACCTCGAGCTGGGAGACCGTCACGGCTTTGAGGTGCTCCAGGAGATGCGTGCGGCAGGCAAGACCACTCCCGTGCTCCTCTATACCGGAACTGAAGACGTCACTGCCATTGTGCGCGGACTCGATGCTGGCGCTGACGAATACGTCGTGAAACCCGTGTCGAATCAGGAGCTTCGGGCACGCGTGAGAAGTCTCCTGCGCCGAGGACCTGGCTCGCGAGCGACCGAGCAGCTTCGAGTTGGTGACCTCGTGCTCAATCGTCTCACCCGGCGCGTAACTGCCGGCACTTTTGTTCTCGACCTGACACCGATGGAGCTAAAGCTTCTCGAGCACCTGATGATGAACGCGGGAAAAATCGTCACTCGAGGGGACCTGCATGACAAAGTGTGGGACATGCACTTCGACCCCAGCTCGAATCTCGTAGATGCGCATGTAGCTCGCCTGAGAAAGAAGATATACGCGGTTCCTTGCGGGGTGAGTCTCGTTACACGCCGTGGAATTGGATTCGTTCTCGACGCCCAGGGCGGTGAGTCCAGCACCGAGGCTCATGAGGAGTACGGCCTCAACAAAGCCCAGGTCTGAGGCCGGCCCTCACGCGTAACCGATCTTCTCTCGTCGACAGCCATTTGTCCCACCGACGGGGGAAAACATTCAGGAGTGAATAGCTGCCGGCAACGTGCCACCGCGCGCCTGCAATCCGCCGTCGATTGTTAGATTCCTGCGTCCTTCCCAAAAAGCTTGCTATTCAATTCGTTCACATTCCTGATCTTTTTCCCGATCGTGGCGGCGGTGTACTTCGCCATCCCGCATCGGTACCGCTGGGCGTGGCTGCTCGCTGCGAGCTGCTACTTCTACATGGCGTTCATTCCCGTGTACATCCTGATCCTGTTCTTCACGATCGCGATCGACTACGCAGCGGGAATCCTCATCGAGAACGCTCAGGGAAAGCGGCGAAAGGCATGGCTGGTGATGAGCATCTTCGCGAACGTCGGCGTGCTTGCCGTCTTCAAGTACTTCAACTTTCTCTCAGCGAACGCGAACGCCATCGCCGAAGTATTTCACTGGCCCTATGAGTTCCCGATCCTTGGAATAATTCTCCCGATCGGACTTTCGTTCCACACGTTCCAGGCGATGTCGTATACCATAGAAGTGTACCGCGGCCGGTACCCGGCGGAACGCAACCCTGGTATCTACGCGCTATACGTGATGTTCTTCCCGCAGCTCGTGGCCGGCCCAATCGAGCGCCCGCAGAATCTGCTGCACCAGTTCTACGAGAAACATGAGTTCGAGTACGAGCGCGTTACCGCTGGGCTGAGGATGATGGCGATGGGTTTGTTCATGAAGGTGGTCATCGCCGACCGGCTCGCGCGCTACGTGAACGTTGTCTACAACAGTCCGACTGACTTTCAGGGATTGTCGCTCGTTGTCGCAACCGTGTTTTTCGCTTTCCAGATCTACTGCGACTTCGCCGGCTACTCACTCGTTGCGATAGGAACTGCCAAAGTCATGGGATTCAGGCTGATGAACAATTTCGACCGGCCTTACCTGTCGAAATCGATCAGCCAGTTCTGGAGCCGGTGGCACATCTCGCTCTCATCGTGGTTTCGGGATTACGTCTACATCCCGCTTGGCGGCAACCGCGTCACGAGACCCCGGTGGTATTTCAATCTTTTCATCACTTTCCTCCTGAGCGGACTGTGGCATGGAGCGAACTGGACGTTCGTGATCTGGGGAGCGCTCAACGGTCTCTACCTGATCTTCTCGCTGATCACGCAGCAGGCAAGGGAAGGGTTCAATCGCGCGATTGGTCTTGCATCACGACCATCGCTGCATGCTGTTTTCAGCGTCACGCTTACTTTCGCGCTCACGTGCGTTGCCTGGGTCTTCTTCCGCGCAGGAACGCTGACTGATGCGATGCACGTTCTGTCAGCAGCCGTTGCGCGTCCCACATTGCATCAGGTCATTCCCGATGCAGTTCGAGCCGCAGGGATTTCGAAGTTCGAGGTGCTCTACTGCTTCCTGCTGATCGGGAGCCTCATGATCTTTGAAGTCATCTCGACTCGCATCGACGTCATCAGGCAGTTTCGTCTGCAGCCAGTGTGGGTGCGATGGCCGGTGTACTACGCGACATGCATGGCGATATGGCTGCTCGGCATAAGCACCGAGGCGAAGGCTTTCATCTACTTCCAGTTTTAGATGGCGAAGAAGCTCGTTCTCAAGCTTATCGCCCTGGCTGCAGCGATCCTTCTGTCGGGACTGTTGATAGGGCAGTATCACACAAACGTGCGCGATGACAGCTATCTCGCCGCGGTGCTCGAGAAAGACCGGCTGATTCGCAACACGCCGTCACCAAAGATCATTCTCGTCGGCGGATCGAATCTCGCCTTTGGAATCGATTCCAAAGCCATCGAGGATTCGCTCGGCCTTCATGTTGTGAACATGGGGCTGTACGCCAAGCTCGGCCTCAAGTACATGCTTGCTCAGGTGCGCCCGTACATCAAACCCGGCGACGTCGTGCTCGTCGTTCCGGAGTACGATCAGTTCTACGGCGATTTTGCCAACGGCGACAACACTCTCAACACAGCGCTGCTTTACGCACCTGCCGACAGGATTCCTGATTTCATTCGATCGTACTCGATCATCGACGTTGTGCTTCGTCCCCGCGTGGAAAACGCACGCCGGTCATTTCTGCGCGCGTTTGCTGCAGCGGTGGGCAAGGAGGACATGCTCTTTCCGCAGGACACCAACACCGTGTACAACCGCCACTCATTCAATCAGTACGGTGATGCGGTGAGTCACCTGGACAAGAAGGGATTGAATCCTGATTCGATCTTTGTGAAACCGCTGCCGCCTCTCAAGGATTTCAACCGAAGGACGCTCGAGGATCTCAATTCGATCGCGTCGAAAGCAAAGGAAGAGCAGGCGCACGCCTACTTTCTCTTCCCGTCCTACATCGATCGTTCGTACGTGATCAACGTTGCCGCGATTGATTCATTGAAGCGAAAGCTCGCCGGCGGAATGGACATGCCGATTGTCGGAACGCCTAAGGATTTCGTGATGGCCGGCCAATACTTCTTCGACACGCGGTATCATCTGAACCGCGAGGGCCGGGACCTACGCACGCTTAAGATGATCGACGTGCTGCGAGCTCAGGGTCGGCGCGACGGCTGGCTTCACTAATGACGCCCGATATACCGGCGCCTTGCGTGAAAGCAGGTTGAATTTCACGATGTGCCACAACGCCGCAACACCGTCGGTCCAGCGAATTTTCTTTCCTTCCGCGTACGTGCGACCGCTGTAGCTGATCGGGACCTCATAGATTCGCGCACGTGACTGCGCCAGGCGCGCGGTGAGCTCGGGCTCAAAGCCAAACCGGTCTGACGTGAGAGGCAGCGACTTCATCAGGTCCGTTCTCACCAGCTTGTAGCACGTCTCCATGTCCGACACGTTGAGATTGGTCAGCATGTTCGACAGAGTGGTGAGACCCCAGTTGCCGAGCGAGTGCCAGTAGTAGAGTACTCTGCTTACGTCGCCTTTGAAGCGGCTGCCGAAGACCGCATCAGCACGACCGTCCTCAACAGGGCCGATCAACTTGAGGATGTCCATCGGATCGTATTCCAGATCCGCGTCCTGAATCACGACAACGTCGCCGGCTGCTTCACGCAGTGCCGTGCGCACCGCAGCGCCCTTGCCTTTGTTCACCTCGTGCAGGACGAGCTTGTCGATTCGTTTCTGATCGAGCATCCGCTTCAATACGTCGCGAGTCCCATCGCTCGAGAGATCGTCGACGCAGATGATCTCCATGTTCATTGGAAC
>DASROK010000023.1:0-3860 GCA_035646915.1 Gemmatimonadaceae bacterium | reverse complement strand
AAGCATAAGCTTTAGCAGCCAGCGTCAGCGAGATCGTGGCGCGAGGCGAAGCCCCCATGAGAATAAAGTCTTTGACGTCGATCTTGTACTCCTGGGGATCCCGCGTGGCACAAACCAGGTCAACAATGTAGTCCTTCACTTTGTCGTCGATGTAAATGTCGTTGATCACCTGGCGCGCTCTGAGAATGTCGTTGGCATCGATCACCGGTCGGACCTGTGGAATGCTGCTGGTCTTGGCCATCAACTCGAGGATCTGGCGCTCTTCCTGGCGGCTCGGGTAAACGATCTTCAGCTTGAGCATGAAACGATCAACCTGCGCTTCGGGCAGCGGATAAGTGCCCTCCTGCTCGATCGGATTTTGCGTCGCGAGCACCAGGAACGGTTCTTCGAGACGGAACGTCTGTTCGCCGATGGTCACCTGCTTTTCCTGCATCGCTTCGAGCAGCGCTGCCTGAACCTTCGCCGGCGCACGGTTGATTTCATCGGCGAGAATGATGTTCGCGAAGATCGGGCCTTTCTTTACGCTGAACTGGCCGTTCGACTGATCGTAGACCTGGGTGCCGAGTATGTCGGCGGGAAGAAGATCAGGAGTGAACTGAATTCGCTGGAACGTTGTATTGATCGTCTCTGCCAGCGTGCGCACGGCCAGAGTTTTTGCGAGGCCGGGAACGCCCTCGAGCAGAACGTGTCCTCCGGTAAGAATGCTGATGACCAGCCGCTCGATCATGTAGTTCTGGCCGACAATGCGCCGGCTCACCTGATCGACGACTTCGTGAATCATTCCGGTGTCGGCGGCAGCCTGAACCTGAGTTGCCACGTTAAGTTTTCTCCTGTTTCCTGTGGAACCGCTCTGCTCAGCTCCTACTGCGTGATGGCAAGGATGATGTCACGCTCGCGTCCGGTAAGCGCCCGCGATTCTCCCGAAGGCAGCGACCCAAGCGCAACTGGTCCGAAGCGTGTACGCACAAGTCGCTCCACTGTGAGCGAAAGGGCGTCGCAAAAACGTCTGATCTCCCTGTTCCGGCCTTCGGCGATTGTGATCTCCAGATCCCACAGCCCGCGCGACAGATTCGTCGCGTTGATCTCGAGCGGCTGCATCCATCCATCCTCGAGCTCGAGTCCCTGCCGGCCGGCGCGTACAGCGGCCGCTCCATCACCTCGAACTGTGGCGACGTACGTTCGCTCCACTTCGCGGCTTGGATGAGTGAGCTTGTGCGCTGCTTCACCGTCAGTCGTGAGAATCAGAACGCCTTCAGTCATGTAGTCGAGACGCCCGACGTACGTGAGACCAGGTCGATCCTTCACAAAATCGAACACAGTCTTTCGCCCGCGTGGATCGGTCTTTGAGGTGAGCACGCCTTGAGGTTTGTTGAGCACGAGCCAGTGGTACCCCACCGGATGCGTAATTGTTTTTCCGTCTACGGTGATTTCATCCGTCTCGGTATCAACACTTTGACCTGTCGTTGCCACTACGCCGTTGATCCGGACTCGTCCCGATGCCACCAGCTCCTCGGCGCGGCGGCGCGAAGCAACGCCCGCTCGTGCGAGCGCGCGTTGGATGCGCATCACTTCGCTCATCGCGTGGTTACGTCCGCAAGCTCGCGAATCTGTTCGGTCTGTCCGTTTGCCTGGCCGCCGGCAGATGCGTTAGGATCGCGCAGCGCAACGGCGAGCTCATCTGCGCGCGGAAGCTCGCCCAGGTGCCTCAGCGCAAACTGCTCGAGGAATGACGGCGTTGTTCCGTAAAGCAATGGCCGTCCCATTCCTTCGCCTCGTCCGACCACTTCGATCAGCTCGCGCTCATGCAGTGACTTCAGGATGGGACCACACCCAACACCGCGAATCTCCTCAATCTCGGCACGCCCGATTGGC
The DNA here is from genome assembly GCA_035646915.1 of Gemmatimonadaceae bacterium. Taxonomy (GTDB): domain Bacteria; phylum Gemmatimonadota; class Gemmatimonadetes; order Gemmatimonadales; family Gemmatimonadaceae; genus UBA4720. Next base: position 1,988 of record DASROK010000023.1, on the reverse strand, counting down.
TGTCGATATGCGATGATAGCGAGTGTCTCGAGCGCAGCGGCCGAAAGTCTCTGCGGCCTTGCGGCAAGCTGGGCGCGCTCGATTGTCTCGGTGTATTCCGGCCGGGTGAGGATCTGCCAGCCTCCCGCAACTTCGATGAGCTCTACGCCATGCTCATCGTCGTCGTAATGATGACGAAGCTCATTCAAAGCTTCGGTCACTTCATCAGGCTTGACCTCCGGATCGTTGACCATGGCCTTGAGATCGGACAGGGCGACCGGATGAGCGCTCGAGAAGAGCGCCGCTTCAAGCAGCTTCGCTAGCGGTTTCACTCGTTATCTCGACTGTAGCAAAAGGTCTCGACTGCTGAACGCGAAGCTCGCCACGCTTGGCGAGCTCGAGCAGAGCGAGAAGTGTGGAAAGAACCTGCCATGGCTCAGCATCAGGCTGGATCACGTCGGCCCATCTGGCGTGCTCGCGCATCTGCAGCACAGCGCGCACGGTTGCGATTGCGCCATCCACATCCAGCGCGCGCGGAACCACATCGTGAATGGTAGGCTTTCGTGCAACGCGCAGCACTCGATCGACAGCGGCAAACAATTCGGGAAGCGAAAGAGAAAGTGCTGCAGCCTGCGGCGCGGGGGAGGACAGATTCTGCGGCAGAAACGCGCGCGCGAACCGGTTGCGCCTGTCGTCGCTTCTTCTCTCCAGAATATCCACAACTTCCCTTACCTGCTGATACTCCAGAAGCCGGCGCACCAGCTCCGCTCTCGGATCTTCCCACGCTTCATCGCCTTCGCGCCGCGGCAGAAGCATCTGAGCTTTGATGCGGACAAGTCGCGCAGCCATCTCCAGATAATCCGCCGCTTCATCGAGGGCGAGCGTGGAGATTCTTTTCAGGAACTGCTCAGCGATACGAGCGACCGGAATGTCCTGAATGTCGATCTGCTCGTCGCGAATGAGCGACAGGAGAAGATCGAGCGGACCCGAGAACTGAGTGAGCTCGACGACAAATACTTCGCCTTCGCGACCGGCAATCGCGTTTATGTCGTCCATTGACTCGGGATGATGTATGGAACAACGAGATTCTGCAATCCACCGATGAGAGCGAACGCAGGGCTGAACCACAGCATCAGCAGTGGACGCCCGAACGAGATCAGGAGAAAGAGAAGAACCAGACCGTATCTGCCGAGGCGCTGGTAGCCGAGGCTCCATGCTGGAGGCAGGAGGTACTTCATCACGTGAGATCCGTCGAGTGGCGGAAGCGGAATCAGGTTGAAGGCAGCTAGTGCAACATTGAGCTGAATACCGATAAGCAGCATCAGCTGAAAGATCGATGCAGGCGCGGCAAGCGTTTCGCTGCGCGATCCGATTGCGTGCACGAGTATCACCATCGGCACGCACAGCACGGCTATCACCAGATTGGTGACCACTCCGGCGAGGGAAACGATGATGTCGCCCTTCTTGAAGTTCCTGTAATTCCGCGGATTGACAGGAACGGGCTTCGCTCCCCCGAAAATCGGGGCATGAGCGATAAATAGAAGCAGCGGCAAAATGATCGTCATGAATGGATCGATGTGTTTTGCCGGATTCCAGGTCAGCCTGCCAAGCTGATACGCGGTCATGTCACCGTTCTTCATCGCCGCATACCCATGGGCGTACTCATGCGCCACCATGGAAAAAAGCAGAACGGGGGCGATAAGGATGAAAGTTTGTACCTGGCTCAAGCGATAACTCTTTGCATTTCGGGGTAAGATAAACTGGAATACTGAATGCTGAATGCTGACGTAGTGAGGACCGGAAAACGAGGACTTCCTCCTTCACCTGTCCGCACTAGGTCAGCATTCAGCATTCAGTATTCCAGTTTCAGCATTCCGTTGACTATTGCGTCGCGTTTCAATTATCTTTACAGGCTAAGTTGGCCGGGAATAACGGGATAGCCCCGGGCATTTCAAAGACTTTGGAGATCAGATAGTGCCGAATATCGCGTCCGCGAAAAAGAACATGCG
>DASROK010000022.1:0-5959 GCA_035646915.1 Gemmatimonadaceae bacterium | reverse complement strand
AAACAATAAATGAAGACCGCATTTTCCTCGACGACGTCGCGTTCGATGCGCTTGCTCGCTCCCTGCCTGTCCCGGTGTATCCCTCATACGACTTCATCGACATTCTCGCGAGCGAAGAGCTCGCTCAAGCCGCGTGAACATTCCTGTCATTGCACTCGTTGGCCGTCCAAACGTTGGGAAGTCTGCCTTGTTCAATCGCATTGTCGGCGAAGGAACTGCGATTGTCAGTGAAGAGGCAGGAACCACACGTGACCGCCACTTTGCGCGCGCGGAATGGAACGGCCGAAACTTCTGGCTTGTCGATACCGGTGGGCTGACAGACGATCCGCGCATCCCGATGGATGTCGAGATCAAGCGTCAGGTGATGGAGGCCGTTGGTGAAGCTGATCTCCTCCTCTTCGTCGTCGACGCCAAAGCGGGATTGCATCCGAGCGACGCGCGCGTTGTCGAGATGCTTCGCGAATCGCGAAAGCCGTGGGTGCTTGTCGCCAACAAGGTCGACGACCCCGACTCTACCGACTACTTCGAGTTCTACTCACTCGGCGCAGGCGATCCGATTCCCGTCTCGGCGCAGAATGGGAAGAATTCCGGCGATCTTCTGGACATCGTCGTCGACAGGATTCCCGAAGTGGATGATGAGCCTGGCGAGTCGCTGAGAGTTGCTGTCATCGGGCGCCCCAATGTCGGGAAGTCTTCGCTCATCAACCGGCTGCTTGGCGAAGACCGCCTTGTGGTTGCTGACGACGCGGGAACAACGCGCGACGCAATCGACACGCCGATGATGTATCACGATCGGGAGATTGTCTTCGTCGACACTGCGGGCTTGCGGCGCCAGTCACGCGTGGACGACGGAATCGAGTTCTACTCGGCGCTCAGGTCACGTCGTGCAATCGATCGCGCCGAGATCTGCATTCTGGTCATCGACGCTGTCGAAGGGCTGCACAATCAGGATCTCAAGATTGCGGCGCTCGCCTGGGAGACTGGCCGCGGAATGATCATCGTCGTCAACAAGTGGGATCTCGCTGAGAAGGACACGAATTCCGCGCACAAGTTTGCGAAGGAGGCGTCGGAGAAAGCGCCGTTCCTGAGGTTTGTTCCTTTCCTTTTCACGTCGGCCAAAACCGGCCAGCGCGTGACGAAGATTCTCGATGTGCTGCTTGAAGTTGAAGCTGAGAGAAAGAAGCGTATCTCGACGTCGCAGGTGAACTCCAAGCTCGAGGAGCTCGTTGCACGTCGTCAGCCGCCACAGGCCGCCGGCCGGGAAGTGAAGCTGAATTACGCCTCGCAGGTAGAAACAACTCCGCCGATGATCGCCGTGTTCGGCAACAATCCGGATCTCGTGCAGGAACATTACATCAGGTATCTGCACAACGGATTTCGAGAGGCGTGGGGTTTCAAGGGAAGTCCGCTCCGTGTTGTCATGCGGCGGAAGTCAGCGTAAGTGCATCCGCTCCTCGGGGTGCTGATCGGTTACCTCGCGGGCTCAATACCGTTTGCCTATCTCGCAGGAAAAGCACACGGCATCGATCTGAGAAAGCACGGCTCTGGAAATCTCGGGGCGACAAATGCGATTCGCGTGCTCGGCAGGAAGACGGGATTCGCTGTCTATCTTGCAGACACTTTGAAGGGATTTCTTCCGGTAGCAATTCTTCCGGGACTGCTCAGCACTTCACAGCCTCACTTGTGGGCGATTGCAATCGGAGTTGCCGCGATCATCGGACACGTGAAGCCGGTGTTTCTTCTGGGGCAGGGTGGAGGAAAGGGTGTCGCCACAACAGGCGGAGTTTTTTTTGGTCTTACTCCGATCCCCACCCTGATTGCTTTCGTGAGCTTTGTCATAGTGGCTGCGATTACGAGGCGTGTGAGCATCGGCTCGCTCACTGCGGCAGTCGTTTTACCAACAGGAGTAGTGATCGAGAAAGGGGCGTCTAATCCGTTGTCGATTATCTGCGTGCTGATTGCGATCTTCGTGATCTGGCTCCATCGCGGCAACATTCGCCGGATCATGAATGGAACTGAGCCAAAGTTCGGCGAGAAGAAGGAGATGGCCGCGTGACGCGGTGCGCGGTGATCGGTGCGGGTGCGTGGGGAACTGCCTTGAGCGATCTGCTCGCGCGGAACGGCCACGATGTTCGTATCTGGGCGTACGAATGGGACGTAGTGGAGAGCATCAACCGCTCGCATCTCAATCGCCGCTTTCTCCCCGGCAGTCCGATATACGATACCATCACCGCGTACAACGAGATCGATGAAGCGCTCGACGGAGCGGAGCTCGTTACGCTGGTTACGCCATCTCACGTTCTCCGGTCGATCGCACGCTCCGCGAGCTCCTCGATCAAGCGCGGCGTGCCAGTGGTGGTTGCATCCAAGGGAATCGAGCGCGATACGCTGGCACTGATGACGGATGTCGTGCGCGAGGAAATCAGCGACGCAACAGTAGTTGCTTTGTCGGGACCGAGCTTCGCCGCCGAAGTCATTGCGCAGCAGCCCACCGCGGTGGTCATCGCAAGCGAAAATGAAAATGCCGCAGTCTTTGTGCAGCAGACATTCAGCTCGATTCATTTCCGGTGTTACACGCACAGCGACGTGACCGGCGTGGAGATCGGCGGAGCGCTGAAGAATGTCATGGCTGTCGCGACAGGAATTGCGGAAGGTCTCGGTCTCGGATTCAACGCACGTGCCGCCTTGATCACGCGCGGGCTTGCTGAGATGACGCGTCTTGGTGTGAAGCTTGGTGCGGAGCCTGCGACGCTTTCAGGTCTTGCGGGCATGGGTGACCTGGTGTTGACGTGCACGGGTTCGCTCAGCCGCAATCGTGCAGTTGGTGTGGAAGTGGGGAAGGGTGCTTCACTCGAGGATGTACTTGCGGGAAAGGAAACAGTCGCTGAAGGAGTCGTCACCACCAGAAGCGCGCACGCGCTTGCGGCGCGGGAGGGAGTGGAAATGCCGATAGTCGATGCGGTGCAGCGGGTTCTTTTCGAGGGACAGGCGGCACGCGATGCAATCGGCGCGCTCATGGCGCGCGAGCTCCGGCCGGAGACGGACTGATGGCTGCCGAACCGGTAAAGGAGTTTTTCTCAATGGGCGACGTGTGCGGGCTCACTGACTTGAAGCCGCATGTCCTCCGGTACTGGGAGAGCCAGTTCAGGTTTCTTCATCCGGCAAAGAATCGCTCCGGAAATCGAGTGTACCAGCGTCGCGAGATCGAGCTCATCATGCTCGTGAGACAGCTGCTGTATACTGAGAAGTACACAATCGATGGAGCACGCCAGAAGATCGACGAGTACAAGAAAAACGGTGAGCTTCGATCTGTTGCGCGCGCGGCGCTCGACATGCAGACAATCGAATCTCTTGAATCAGATCTCCGCTCGATCGCTGCAATTCTCGAAGGAGCAGAGCCCGAAGAATGAATCAATCAGTGGCCGTCGTAATGCCGGCATTCAACGCCGAGAAGACGTTGAGTCCCGTTGTGAAGGGTTTGAGGCAGGCGCTTCCCGGAGCGTACATCATCGGAGTAAATGACGGCTCTGCAGACGGAACAGGTGCGCTTCTCAGATCGGTGTGTGACCGGACAATCGAGTTCCCGGCCAACCGGGGCAAGGGGGCAGCACTGAGGGCGGCATTTGCTGCAGCTCTGGAAAGAGACTTCGAGAGAATTCTTACCATCGACTCCGATGGTCAGCACGACCCGGCGTTTGGCCCGTCGATCCTCCACGCGCTCGATCGTTTTCACATCGCAATAGGAACACGCGACCTCACCAACGAGCACGTGCCGAAACACCGGCGCGTGGCAAATTTTCTTTCCAGCGCGGCAACAAGGCTCGTTTCAGGCGGCGCCGTGCGCGACAGCCAATCGGGATATCGCGGAATCAGGCGTGAGGTTCTCGAGGAAGTGAAGGCAGAAGGCGACCGCTACGAATACGAGACGGATTTCATAATTCGCGCTGCTCATGCAGGATTCACAATTACCAACGTTCCGATTTCCACTATTTACGGGCCACCCAGTTATTTCCGCGAATTCCGTGATGCAATGCGAGTGATAGGAACGTTGTGGGCGCATCGTTCAGGTGTGTTCAAAAAATATGACCCGCGACCCGTGGGGTCTGGAGAGAGTTGATGCGCCTGCTTTGCACCAACGATGATGGAATTCTCGCGCACGGACTGAAGTGTCTGGTGCAGGCGGTCGAGCCCCTGGGAGAGGTGACTGTCGTAGCTCCCGATCGTGAGCAGAGCGCTACGAGTCACTCGCTCACACTGCATCATCCTGTCAGGCCGGTCCAGAGAGGAGAACGGCGATGGCAGGTGGACGGCACGCCGACAGATTGCGTGATGCTCGCAGTCGAGGCGCTGATGGACGAGCGCCCGAACTTCGTGCTCAGCGGAATCAATCACGGACAGAACATGGGTGAGGATGTTCTTTATTCCGGGACGGTCGCTGCAGCAATGGAGGGGATTTCGATTGGAATTCCATCGATCGCAATTTCGTTTGCAGGCGGGGATCTTCGTGCAGACGTGAGCATGCTCGATCATCAGATCGAACCGCTGACTGCGCTGCTCAAGCATCTCACATCGCTCCCGAGTTTTCCCGAGAATACGCTTCTCAATGTGAATCTTCCTCCGGTGACCGGAGGCGAAATAAAAGGCGTTCGTTTGACTCGGCTCGGCCGGAGAGTTTATTCCGATTCGATACAGCGGATGCAGGATCCGTGGGGCAGGCCCATCTACTGGATTGGCGGCGGGTCGATTGAATGGTCGGGCCCTGAGAATTCTGATTTCCGTGCGATCCAGGAGGGATACATCTCGGTCAGTCCGCTTCATCTCGACGTTACGCATCACGCGATTCTCGAAACACCGGAGAACTGGTGGCAGGACCAGTAGATCGTCAGGATTTCCGTGGTCCGAGGCGGCGGCTCGTGGAGCAGCTGCAGGATCAGGGCATCCGTGATTTGTCGGTTCTTCACGCTATCGACGAGATCCCGCGACATCTCTTCGTTCCAACGGGTGTTCGTCATCGCGCATACGAGGACTCGGCGCTTCCCATCGGAAATGGGCAGACAATCTCGCAGCCATCGATTCACGCGCGGTATCTCGAGCTTCTCAAGCTCACTGGGAACGAGAAAGTTCTCGAGATCGGCACGGGCTCTGGATATCAGACGGCGCTGCTCTCGAGGCTTGCATCGCAGGTCTTCTCGATCGAGCGAATTGCGCCGTTGCTCGACAAGGCCAGAGAAGTCTTAAAGGAGATGGGAGCGAACAACATTTCCTTCATGCTCGGCGACGGGACACTGGGGTGGCGCCAGTTTGCGCCGTTCGACGCAATTCTTGTTGGAGCGGCTGCGCCCGATATTCCCGAAGCGTACATGGAGCAGCTGGCCGAAAATGGAAGGCTTCTCATTCCACTGGGAAATCGCGAAGAGCAGATCCTGCATCTCTTCACGCGGCACGGCGACAAGCTCGAAAGGGAAGACATAGCGCCGGTGCGGTTTGTTCCTCTCCTTGGCAAACACAGCTGGGAGGAGTGAGATGACGCGAGGCCTGAGGTATCCACCGTTTGCAAAGCCTGGCGCACCTGCGCCAAAGCCTGTAACGACTGAGGAAGAGCTTCCTCCGATCGAGAACTTTCTCGATGAGCTTCCGTCGATCGATGAGTTTCTCGAGGCTGCCGACTATCCGATGATCGAAGAGTTCGCGCCCACAGAGGAACAGATCGAGGAGTATTCCGCACCGGTTGCAGTCGAAAAAGAGGAAGGATGGGCGGCTGGAAGCTGGCAGTCGTATGACTGGTCGTCGGCATCGGCGCTCAACCGCAGCACATCTTCCGCGATGGATTCTTCAGACGCATGGAGCAACTCGGACTGGCCAGATCCTGTATCGGTGGGGTCGCCAGACCCGGGGCTTCGGTCGCCAGACGCCGACGAGATCGCAAGCGCGCTGGACGGAATTGCGCACCGTATTCGAA
>DASROK010000021.1:0-7400 GCA_035646915.1 Gemmatimonadaceae bacterium | reverse complement strand
CCTCGACAGCGCGCGTGCGTTCACCTACTGGCTCCGCCTCAACCGCGCCGCAAACGCTCCGTCGGTTCCGTGAACCTGAGGCAGCACGCGAAGGAATCCATTGTCGATCGTCTCCGGGGGAACTGCACCCTGCGGCGGCGGCTCCAGTCTCCATTCAGGATTCTTAGCGAGGAAATCCTGAATCTGAAGCTCATTCTCTTCGGGCTCGAGCGAGCAGGTGCTGTATACAAGGAGACCACCCGGCTTCACAACAGTTGCTGCCGCACGAAGAATTGCTGCCTGAAGCTGTCCCATCACAGCGATGTCTGACACGCGAAGCCTCCATCGCGCATCGGGATGCCGGCGAAACGTTCCTGTTCCTGTACACGGAACATCGATCAGGACCGCATCGAGCGGCCGGAGGGCCGGGTAACGCGCATCGGCAACCATGACATGCACGTGGTTCGCCTCGAGGCGCGCACGATTGTCGAGTAGACGCCCGAGACGCTGCAGTGAGCGGTCAGATGCGACCACGAACTTCGCGGACCTGCTGAGCTCGAGTGTCTTCCCGCCGGGCGCTGCACACAAGTCTGCAACGACTGCATCCTGTGGAATTGCTGCGTACTGTCCCACAAGAGTGGATCCTGGATCCTGTACGAAAAACAATCCCTGACGGAACGCGCCAAGCTCGGTAAGAGAAATCCCGCCGGAGATCTGAATGCTGTCGCGCGCCAATGGCGCATCTTCGACATCGACTCCCGATCCCTCGAGCATCGCCTCGAGCTGCTCACGCACAATTCCGTACGGCCGGATCACGACGGGGGCTTCGGCATTGTTTTTCATTAGAAGCACTGTCGTTCCTTCTTCGCCGTACCGCTTGAGCCAGCGCGCGATGATCCATCGCGGATGCGAGTATCTCACAGCGAGAGCTTCGACTGGATCAGCAGGCGTTGGAACCGAAAGATCAGAGCTCTCACGATCGATTCTTCTCAGCACCGCATTGACGAGCTTGCTTGCTCCTATGCCATGACGAACTTTCGCGAGCTCGACGGTCTGCGCGATCGCTGCATACGCCGGCACACTCCCCATGTGCAGGAGCTGATACACGCCGAGCCGCATCAGGTCGACGAGATCGGCATCGACTCTTGCGAGACCGCCCCGCACGCGCGCCTCGAGAATTGCGTCGATGGTCCCGCGCTGGCGCAGCATTCCATAGATGAGCTCGCGCATCCACCGGCGATCGCGAGCGTCGAGATCCACAGCGCGCCTGTCGAACGAAGCGTCGAGCATTTCGCCTGATCTTAGATCAGCGCAGATACCGGCAGCCACAACCCGCGGCGTTGTCACGCCGCCAACTGCAGTCTGTAACGCGCCTTCGGGAGGGGTCACGAGTCGAGCATGCCCTGGAGAGGAGACGACGGAACAGCAACCTCACGCTTCGGCATTCTTCCGGCGAGATAAGCGAGACGTCCAGCTTCGACAGCCTGTCTCATCGCTGTCGCCATTCGAACCGGATCAGATGCAGCCGCGATTCCTGTGTTCATCAGAATCCCATCGACACCCTGTTCCATGACGATGCATGCGTCAGACGCGGTCCCGACTCCTGCATCGACAATGACAGGAACGGAAAGACGTTTCTTGATTGTCCGGATTGCATACTGATTCAGCATGCCGAGGCCTGATCCAATCGGTGAAGCGAGAGGCATCACTGCAACTGCGCCAGCCTCCTCGAGCCGAAGCGCAGTAATCAGATCGTCATTGGTATACGCCATCACCTTGAAACCTTCTGCTGCAAGTGTGCGTGTCGCTTCGAGAAGACCGGCAGTATCGGGAAGCAACGTCTCCTGATCGCCAATCACTTCCAGCTTCACCCATTCGTTGAAGCCTGCAGCTCGCGCCAGGCGCGCGTAACGAATCGCGTCGTCGGCTGTATAGCACCCTGCGGTATTGGCGAGAAGAAAGAACTGATCTGGATCGAGATGATTGAGAATCCCTTCCTCATTCGCGCGATTCAAATCCACGCGTCTCACGGCAACCGTCACCACCTCGGCCCCCGATGCCTCGATTGCGCGAATCATGTCGGAGTTCGACGCGTACTTTCCCGTTCCCACCAGAAGGCGCGATCGAAATTCGCGGCCGCCGATTACGAGTGGAGATACGTCGAGAGACGTTTCAAGTGCGATTCCCATTTCAGCCACCACCGACGAAGTGGACGATCTCCACAACGTCTCCATCATTCAATGCGTGCGAAGTGTACGAATCCCTGTCGCGGAGAATGGAGCGATTGTGTTCGACGACAACGAGACGAGGGTCGATCGAAAGCGAGCCGAGGAGGGCCGCAATGGTGCTGTTACGCTCGAGCTCCCGCGGGGCTCCGTTCACCATCAGGGTGATCATCCTGCCCGCTTCCGGAGTCTGAATCATACGCTGAAATATAGCGCGTGACTGGTTCTACGAACCCCGGATCTGCGTGCACAGGAAGCCTTGTTTCCAGCAGGTTGTCGTTATCCGATGATGCCTCTACTCCGAAGTCCCAGCCCGCTCCACGAATAGTAGCGACGCCGTGTGCGCCGGCAGCTTTGAGGGCGCCGACATCCTCCGGCCTGATGCCGCCGATTGCGATCACAGGAATCTTCACGGCCTGGACCACCCGCTCTATAAATTCGACTCGCGCAGGTGAGCGGCCTGAATGGCTTGGCGTCTCGAACACTGTGCCTGCGACGCACCACGATGCGCCCGACTGTTCGGCATCGATGGCTTCCTCTACACTGTGAATGCTCGCTCCGACTGGAATACCGCTCACCTTCAGCGCGTCGCTGATTCCCATCGAATGCGATGCGAGCTGAACTCCGCGCGCGCCTGTTGCAGCAGCGACATCAGCACGGTCGTTCACTATCAGCCAGCAGCCTGTCATCCGCTGCATGACGCCGAGCAGGGTGGCCATTTCGTGAAACTGCCTGCCATTGAGTCGGGACGACCGGAGATGTATTGCTCCGCGACCGCCGAGTGCCCGCATCACCGCGGCTGCGCGGTCGAGAAACCAGTCGTGGCCGACTGAGCCCGAGTCAGTCACCGCGTGTATGACCGGGAATGTCGACCGGTCGATTGTCATGGGCCGAATGCATCCCCGACTGAGATGCCGCGTCCGCGAGCCCATTCCGAAGATCGCATGCGTTTGCGCCCCGCCGGCTGAACGTCACGAATGCACACGGGACCATCACTGCAGCTGACAATGATCCCCTCGCTGACGGCGATCACTTCGCCCGGCGTTCCCAGTGACGCACCCTGAAGCGAGCGCTCACTCGCAACGCGCGCACCGAAAAGCTTTACATCGGTTCCATTCAACGTTGTGAACGCGGCTGGCTTGGGATCATACGCCCGTACAATGCGAACCACTTCTTCTGATGGAAGGGACCAGTCCACACGCGAGTGGTCGCGTGTGACTTTCGGAGCGTACGTCGCGAGCGAATCATCCTGGTCAACTTCAGGCGCTTCATTCATCTCGATCAGCGCGAGGGCCTCGATCAGCGTCAGCGCGCCAAGCTCAGCCAGACGGTTCTGCAGCTCACCGTACGTCTCATCGTCATGAATTGGAATTGTCGCGGTGAGAATGATCGGGCCCGCGTCGAGTGCGGGAACCATTCGCATGATAGTCACGCCGGTCTGCTTCATTCCCTGCCGTATCGCCGCCTGGATTGGCGCAGCACCGCGCAGCAACGGAAGAAGCGACGCGTGGATGTTGAGAGTCCCAAGCCGTGGGAGATCGATCACGCGCTTTGGCAGAATGTGACCGTATGCCACAACGATCGAGATATCCGGCCCCATCGCTTCGATGGTCGCAAGGAACTCGGCATCTTTCGGTGTTGTCGGCTGAAAGCACGGAATCTTTTCTTCCAGTGCAATCTCTTTCACCGGCGGCTGCGTGAGCTTGCGTGATCTGCCGGTGGGTTTGTCGGGCTGCGACACAACGCCGATCACCTCGAAGCCTTCACCGATCAGTGCGCGAAGGGGTGCCGCTGCGAACTCGGGTGTCCCCCAGAAGAGGACACGCATCTAGAGCTCGCCTTCGCTGTGATGCGGGCCTTTTTTCTCCTGAGAGACTTTGCGAATGAAGTTCGGGTAGTCGTCCTTGATCTTGTCCCATTTCGACATGACCCCGCGACGCTTGAGCATGCTCAGGTAGTCGATGAAGAGCTTTCCATCGAGATGATCGATCTCGTGCTGCATGCACCTCGCAAGAAGCTCCGTGCCTTCGACTTCAACCTCGGCCCCATCTTCGTTGATTGCACGCACGATGACACGGCTGTGCCGGGTTACTTCCCCGAAAATATCAGGGATGGAGAGACAACCTTCTTCGCCGCGGCTCGAGCCTTCGCGCTCGATGATCTCGGGATTAATGAAAGCGAACTTCTGTCCTTCGACATCCATCACTGTGATTCTCTCAGTGCGGCCGACTTGAGGAGCGGCGAGTCCAATTCCTTCCGCCGCGTACATCGTGTCGAACATGTCAGAGATCAGTGACCGAATCTCGTCCGTAACCTGCGCGACGGGGATAGTCGCCTTCCGCAACACTGGGTCACCAAGGACCCGGATGTCGAGGATCTTCACCCTTCTGTCGAAGCAGAGCCCGCGCGCGTGATCACGCGCGCAATTCTTCCGCGCTCGATCACGAGGCGGGTCTCACCGCTTCGAATGGTGAGTCGATCTTCCATGGTGTTGCTGCCTTCGCTCGTTGCGGGAATCTGGATCACGGTGCCCACGATCCCGCCGCTGGTGACGATCTCATCGCCTTTCTTGACCTGCTTGATCAGCTCGTCCTGGGCCTTGCGCTGTTTCTGGCCCGGGCGAATGAGAACGAAATAGAAAATGGCGAAGATTGCGCCATACATGAAAATCGGGCCGAGCAGTGCGTTCGGAGCCGACTGAAGAAGAGCAAGTGCTGGAAAGAGGGGAGTCATGTCGTATCGATGCGGGAGTGGTATCGGGCGAGCCAGCCGTCACTCCATGAGTGGAGTGAATCCTCGAGTATCGCCTGCCTCGCCGAGCGAGCCAGCGAGATGAGGAAATGTACATTGTGCAGGGAGAGCAGGCGGAGCCCCAGGATCTCATCCGATACGAAAAGATGGCGGATGTAGGCCCGGCTGAACCGGCTGCAGCCGGCGCAGTCGCATGTCTCGTCCAGTGGCCGCGGATCGTTGCGATATTCCGCACGCTTGATGTTGATGCGCCCGGTTGGAGTGAACGCCGCGCCGTTCCTGCCCATTCGCGTCGGGGCGACGCAGTCGAAGAGATCGACGCCGCGACGAATTCCTTCGACGATATCCTCCGGGAATCCAACTCCCATCAGGTAGCGTGGCTTGTTGTCCGCGAGCGCGGCGTTTACCACTTCGAGCATCTCGTACATCGCAGGCTTGGATTCTCCCACCGAGAGACCGCCGATTGCAAATCCTTTCCAGTGGTCCATCGACTGAATTGCATTTACGGCTTCGCGTCGCAGCTGCGAATGGATTCCGCCCTGAACGATTGGAAACAGCGCCTGCTTACCGTCATCGGTCTTGTTGAATTCCGCGAGGCAGCGCTCGAGCCACCTGATGCTTCGCTCGCTGGCATCCCGGGCTTTGGGCTCGTCTGACTGTCCGGGAATGACATGATCGAACTGCATGATCACGTCTGCGCCAAGGTTGCGCTCGATCTGCATTACAGATTCGGGCGAAAAGAAACGGCGCGACCCGTCGATGTGACTCTGAAACTCGACTCCTTCTTCGCTCACCTTGCGAAGCCCTTCGAGCGAGAAGACCTGAAATCCGCCGGAGTCGGTGAGGATTGGTCCGCTCCACTGCATGAACTTGTGGAGCCCGCCCATTTCCTTCACGAGCTCATCGCCGGGCCTCAGGTGAAGGTGATAGGCGTTGGCAAGAATCATTGTCGCCCGCATTGCCTGTAAATCCTGAGGGTCCAGCGCTTTCACGGTTGCGAGCGTGCCCACCGGCATGAATGCGGGTGTTTCGACACTGCCGTGCGGGGTTGTGAAAATTCCTGCACGGGCGCTACCCGAAGTTCGGTCTATTTGAAAGGAGAATGACAAGGGTAGTTAGTCAGAATTCAGCATTCAGCATTCAAACAATCGCCATCGCGTCGCCGTATGAATAGAACCGGTATCCGCTCGCGATTGCTTCGCGGTATGCGCGCATGATCAGATCATAACCTGCAAACGCGGCAACCAGCATCAGGAGGGTTGACCTCGGCAGATGGAAGTTGGTAATCAGGTGATCGACGGCTTTGAACTCGTACGGCGGCCGAATGAAGATTCGCGTGTCGCCTGAGCTTTCGACGAATCTTCGATCATCCGCCACGACGCTCTCGAGCGTTCGAACGGAAGTGGTACCAACAGCCCAGATCTTGCCGCCATGCGCGCGTGTTGCGTTCAGTGTCGAAGCGGCGTCGCCGGGAAGCCAGTACGACTCTTCGTGCATCACATGCATCGACGGGTCATCGACTTCTACAGGCTTGAACGTTCCTGCACCGACATGAAGGACAAGATTTGCTCTCGCTACTCCCTTGCCCGCGAGCTGATCGAGAGTTTGCTGCGTGAAATGAAGCCCGGCAGTTGGTGCAGCTACTGAGCCTGATTCTTTTGCGTAAACGGTCTGGTATCGCTCGGTGTCACTGGCAACGTCACCGCGATGGATGTACGGCGGCAGCGGAACGTGCCCATACTTCTCGATTGCTTCTTCGACTGGAATCTTTGCATGCAGGTGAACCACGCGCGTGCGCCGCTCGGTTGTTTCGAGGACTTCAACGCTCAGCTCATCGCTGATGCGAACGCGACGCCGAGCCTTGAGCTTGCCGCCCGGATGCACCATCGCCTCGTAGTTATCAGCGCCAAGCGATTTCAGGAGGAGAAACTCGGCGGGAGCTCCCGAGTCACGGGTGCCGAGGAGACGTGCGCGAAAAACTCTCGTCGTATTGACGACGATTGCATCACCTGAGGGAATGATGTCGACGATGTCTCTAAACGTTCGATGCTCGATGTCGCCCGTGTCGCGATGCAAGATCATCAGCCGGCTCTCGTCCCTTTGATGTGCGGGAGTTTGAGCTATTCGATCTTCAGGGAGATCGAAATCGTAATCTGTTGTGCGTGTGCCCTTCACCTAGAACAGTGAAGGCTGTGAGCCGCCTCCGTTGCCGGGCATCACGATTCCAAAATGCTTGTACGCGAGCGCGGTAGCAGATCGGCCTCGCGGCGTTCTTTGCAGGAAACCATTCTGCACGAGAAAAGGCTCGTACACTTCTTCGATCGTTCCTTCATCCTCGCCGACAGCAGCCGCGATTGTCTTCACGCCGACTGGACCGCCATCGAATTTCTCGATGATCGTCTTGAGAATTCGTGTGTCCATGTCGTCGAGGCCGAACTGATCGAC
>DASROK010000020.1:0-4360 GCA_035646915.1 Gemmatimonadaceae bacterium | reverse complement strand
CCTTTATATCGTCGACCTGATGGGATCCGGCATCAATCTGGTGAATGGGGATTACTCTCGAGGGGCGACAGGATTGTGGATCGAAAACGGCAAGCTCACATATCCTGTTCACGAAATCACAATCGCGGGGAACCTTCGACAAATGCTTCAGGACATCACCATGGTCGGCAACGATGTGTTGTTCATGGGGCCCGTGTCTTCACCGACGTTGAAGATTCAGAAGATGACGGTGAGCGGCGACTGAATGGAACCCGGGATCAAACGTCCAGTCGCCATCGGGCTCGGTGTCGCGGTGGTTCTCGGGATTACGGGAGTGGCTCTGCTGCTTCTTTCATCCCGCAAGCCGGACGCCTTGCCTTCCAACCTAACGACGGTCAGTGACCCAGCAGCCATAAAATTCCTCGTTGACCTGTCCCATCTTGGGATTCTCACGAGCACGAACTTTCTCGGCCATCGCATCTATACCGTGACGGCAACATTGAAGAACACATCCGACAAATCGTTTCGCCGGATCGACGCAAAGCTGACGTTTTTCGATTACAACAAGAAGATGATTCACGAAGAGGTACGCACAGCCTTCGACGTCAATCACGCGCCTTTCGCTCCGGGATCGGAGCATCACCTCGAGATCGCGTTCGAGAATCCTCCATCAAACTGGAATTACCACGTTCCTGACACGGAACTGGTGATGGTGGCCTACTAGCGTCCGAAGACCAGCCGGCTTGCAAGAAACTCCGGGAGCTGCGCCTCCCGCATTCGCGTTTGCGTGGCCGTGACGTCGTATTCTGCGCGATGGAATTCGAGAACGTTCTCCTCATCATCCCAGATCAGGAAGCTCGCGCGGGGATCGCCGTCCCGCGGCTGACCAATCGAGCCGGGGTTGACCAGTACCTTGTCGCCGGGTACATGGAGCCGCGCTGTCCCGTCGCTTTCGTAGGAAGGCCGCCAATAGATGTTCTTCGTGAAAACACCGGGTTCGTGAGTGTGACCGAAAAACGTCAGTTGCGGACCTGAGATCGCAAGATTCACGAGCGCATCATTCTGGGTGACCACGTACTCATCTTCGTCCCGCGCACTTCCGTGCACGAGCCGGGCTTTCTCGGAGATCGCGAGCGGTCCGACCCGAAGGTCTGCCAGACGATGCTGATACTCAACCGGCAATTGCTGGCGCGTCCAATCCACGGCGCGACGAGCGGCGACATTAAAGTGCGTCGGTTCGTCCAGCCCTGAGATGACGCGGTCGTGATTTCCACGAATGGTCGTGGTCTTCATTTCATCAAGCAGATCCATGACTTCAACGGGACTCGGACCGTAACCCACGATGTCTCCGCAGCAGACCACCTGCTCGTATCCGGCTTCTTTTGCTTTTTGAACGCTAGCTTCCAGCGCTTCGATATTGGAGTGGATGTCGCTAAGGACCAAATAACGCATGGTGTATGATGCAAGATCATACCAAAGTTGCGGGGGGGAACCCGAGGGTAGTGAAAAAGGCCGCCGAAGCGTCCGCGACGCGAAGGCGGTGTCCGAAGCGATCCCGAGGGTCGGCCCGCCGACTAATAAAAGGCGTGGGGTGCGCCCGACGCCGCAGAATCTGCAAAAGGAATTGGATACATTTATGCGGCCATCTACTCTCGGTCAGTTAGTTTCGAGTCCGTTGGGAAGTGCCTCCTATCGAAACCGAACAGTCAAAGACGAAATGAGAGAGAACCTCCTTCAGAAGCTCTCTCGCAAGGAACCTATATTCGCCGGAATCAAGGGTTACGACGATACGGTCACACCACAGATCGTCAATGCTGTTCTGTCCCGTCACAACATGATCCTGCTGGGCTTGCGAGGACAGGCGAAATCCAGAATCCTGCGTGGACTCGCTGAACTCCTGGATGAGTTCGTCCCTGCCATCGCGGGGTGCGAGATCAACGACAATCCTTTCGTGCCGATCTGCCGGCAATGCCGCAATCTCGTCGCAGAACGAGGCGATGAGACGCCCATCGTCTGGCGATCGCGAGATGAAAGGTACGTGGAGAAACTGGCAACGCCCGACGTCACCATCGCCGACATGATTGGCGACATCGATCCCATCAAGGCAGCCAAAGGCGGGCATGCGCTCGGGAGCGAAATGTCGATTCATTACGGCCTGCTGCCGCGAGCGAATCGGGGCATTTTCGCGATCAATGAGTTGCCGGATCTCGCCGCCAAGATTCAGGTCGGTCTGTTCAACATCATGCAGGAGGGCGACGTCCAGATTAAGGGCTATCCCGTCCGCCTGCCTCTCGATGTGGTTCTTGTGTTCTCGGCAAATCCCGAAGATTACACGGCGCGTGGCAAGATCGTCACTCCGCTGAAAGACCGCATTGGATCCGAAGTCAAAACGCACTACCCCGCGACGCTCGAGATTGGTGTCGGCATCACCGAACAGGAAGCATGGACCGCTCGAAACAAGCCCGTTCATATTCCGGATTTCGTGAAACGCATCGTCGAAGGCATCGCCTTCAAGGCGCGTACAGATCAGAGAATCGATAAGCGATCCGGTGTCAGCCAGCGACTGCCGATTTCGTGCCTGGAAAACGTCGTCAGTAATGCGGAGCGACGGGCGATTCTCGCTGGAGACTCCACGGCGAGTGCACGCGTCGCGGATATCTACGCGGCGATTCCGGCGATCACGGGCAAGATCGAGCTCGAGTATGAAGGCGAACTGAAGGGACCGGAAGTCGTTGCTCGAGATCTCATCAAGCAATCGGTGTTGATGACGTTTCGCCAGGCGTTTCCTTCAATGGACTTCAAGCGAGTGATCGAGTTTTTCGAACTTGGCGGAAGCATTCGTTTCTCCGATGCCGATCCCACGACTGTCGTTGCCGGACAGTTGCAGCGTGTGCCCACGCTGATGGATAACTCGACGGATGCTTCCGAAGTTGGTCGAGTGGCGATGGCAGAGTTCATCCTGGAAGGTCTCTATGCCAGCGACAAAATCGGCCGCTCGGAGGAGCGCGGATTCGTAGCGATTGAGAGAAAGGCTCCGCCCCGGGAGCTGTATCCCGACTACACGATGGAGCGCAGTCGCTCGAAGAAACCGCTCAACTAACAATGGCCGTCACGAAGTACACAAAGTGGTCGGGATCCCTTCTCGACAGTTTGAACATCGAAGATCTTCTCGATGAACTCTCGCAGTTCTTCCTTCAGAGCGGATTTCCGATGGATCGATGGGGCGACCCCGTTACCGGCGAGCAGCAGACACTCCGACAGGCGATCGTCGACAAGCTCGTGGAGCTCGGCCACATCTCACCCGAGTTGCGCGACCAATGGAGAGATCACCCGGATTTGGAAGAATCGAAAGAGCTCGATGAAATGGTGACTAAGATCATCCGCCGAATGATCGAGGAAGGATGGCTGAATTCGGAGCCGCGTGAAGCAGGCGAGGGCGGAGAAGGTTATGAGGACGACCCGGCGAAGGGAGACCGCTTCGAATTGACCTCAAAGTCGGTCGACTTCCTTGGCTTCCGCCAGCTGCGACACCTGCTGGGTTCGCTCGGCCGCAGCAGTCTTGGACGCCACGAAACCACGCAGCTCGCGACCGGTATCGAAGCGTATCAGGAGTCGAAGGAGTACGAGTTCGGCGACACGATCAATGTCGATATCGGCGCGACTCTCACCCGCTCGATTGCTCGCGAAGGACTGAGTGGTTCGACGAATCTGGAGTACAGCGATCTAATGGTGCGCCAGACCGAGTATGAGAGTTCGTGTTCGACGGTTCTGTTGTTGGATACGAGTCACAGCATGATCCTTTACGGCGAAGATCGCTTCACGCCGGCAAAGCGTGTGGCGCTCGCGCTGTCGCACCTGATTCGAACTCAATACCCGGGCGATTCTCTCCGCCTTGTGCTCTTTCACGATTCGGCTGAAGAAGTTCCGCTCAAGGATCTGTCCCGTGTCGTTGTCGGCCCGTACCACACGAACACGTGTGAAGGTCTACGGCTCGCGCGCCGAATCCTCATGTCCGAGAAGAAGGACATGAAGCAGATCATCATGATCACCGACGGAAAGCCATCCGCCATGACCCTGCCCAGTGGACGGATCTACAAAAGCGCCTTCGGCCTGGATCCCATGATCTTGGATGAGACGTTCAAGGAAGTTGCGATCTGCCGGAAATCCGGCATCCTCATCAACACGTTTATGCTCGCCAGCGATCGCTACCTTGTGGAGTTCGTGAAGAAGGTGACAGAAATTTGTAAAGGCAAAGCTTACTTCACGACAACGGTGGATCTCGGCGAGTACATCCTGATGGATTACCTGCGAAAGAAGACCCAGACCATCCACTAGACGCCTGTCCACCAAAGTGATGGTGTCAAGTTCGTGACGTCAACAT
>DASROK010000019.1:0-6437 GCA_035646915.1 Gemmatimonadaceae bacterium | reverse complement strand
TTCACGAGATACCCACTCGCGCCAGCCTCGAGAACTTTCACCAGGTAAGCATCTTCAGCATGCATCGTGAGAATTAGTATCTTTCCGCGAATATTCTTTGAGACCATCTCTTCCGTCGCGGTGATACCGTCCATCTCACCCATCGAAAGATCCATCACAATCACATCGGGGTTCATCCGCTCGGCCAGCGAAATCGCTTCGCGGCCGTTTGACGCTTCCCCAATCACCTGGATGTCTTTCGCGCCGCTGAGAACCGCCTTCACTCCAGCACGCACCACAGCATGGTCGTCAGCAAGTATGACCTTGATCACATCGGCGCTCATGAAGCCGCCTTCATCCGCTTGAGCTCGGCAGTCACTCTCGTTCCCCCGTTCTGATTTTCTATCGTCATTACCCCACCAGCAAGCATGACCCGGTCCTTCATCAGGCTGAGGCCGGCGCGTGCCGGCTCGTGCCCATCATAAAATACCTCGAGACGTACATGGCCCTCGCCGGCATCGACACTTACGGTAGCAGATTTTCCGCCGCGATGCATCTCGAGCTCCCGTAGCGCTTCCTCGGCAACACGAAACAGAGTGGCCGAAACGGCCGGCGGCAGCCGCTTCGCCTGCGAAGACACAATAACTTCGACAGCTGCGCCCGACGTGCTTTCGACGTGTCGGGCAAGCGTACCCAGAGCGGCCTCGAGCCCAAGATCTTCCGCGACGCGAGAATGGAGCGAGTTCGACATAGTGACAATTTCGTCCATCGCCGTCGATATCATCGCATTCGCCGCAGCAAGACTGTTGCGAATTTCCGACGACTCTTCTTCCCGGCCCGCAGCAGCGAGCTGATATCTCACAGCTGCCAGGGTTTGCGCAATCGAGTCGTGAAGCTCCCGCGACACGCTCGCACGTTCAACATCGTGAGCGCGGACCACATCTGCGCCCAGGTCCTGAATTCTTCGCCGCTCTTCGGCTAGTGAATCCAGGAGACTGTTCACCGTATCGCTCAGTCGGGCAAGGTCCTTGTCGGCATACGGCGAAGAAACGCCGCGAGCATCGAACTCGCCTTCCGTCACTCGAAGCGCAAGCGTCTCCAGCTCCCTGACGGGCTTCAACGCAAGCCGCACGAGGAGAAAATTCACCACTGATGCGAGGGCGAGCGCAGCAACGGCGGTAACAATCTCGGCTCTTCCGAGACTGCTGACTGCCGAAGCCTGCAGCACGAAGGCAGACGCAACGATGATGACATTTGCGCCAATCAGCTTCGCGACCAGCGGAACACCGAGTATCCGCCGCGTTAGCCCGCTCATCATTACTCGACGATCAGCGCCGTTACCATTCCGAACATGCCGTGATCAGACTCGGCGTGCGGCAGAATGTGACAATGGAACGCCCATACTCCGGGATTGTTGCAATTCACGATCACGTCCCACCTCTCACCGGGTGCGATGTTCAGCGTATCGCATTTCCAGGGCGCAGGCTGCGCCCAGCCATCCTTGGCGATCACCGTCATGTGCATTCCGTGAAGATGCATCGGATGGATCATCATTCCCTCGTTCATGAAGCGAAGACGGAGCTTCTGTCCTTTCTTCACTTTCACCGGCTCAGTTGCGGGGAAGCCTTTTCCATTCAGTGTGTAGCCATGCATTCCGTCGTTGAGAATCATGACATAATCCACATCTACCTTTTCGATCGGTGCCGGATTGCGCGGCTCGACTATGAACGCACCGAGAAGGCCGAGACCAACCTGCTTCGCGGAGTTGTGGTGCGAGTGGTACATGTGTGATCCATGGTTGCCCGTCGGGACCGTGAACTCGTACGTGAAAGATTCACCCGGTTTGACAGGCGGCTGCGTGATGAACGGAACTCCATCCATCGCGTTCGGAAGCTCGAGTCCGTGGAAATGGATCGCGGTAGATTCCGTCAGCTGGTTACGGAGAATCAGTTTGACGCGGTCGCCTTCGCGAACGCGAATCTGCGGTCCTGGCACCTGGTTGTTGTATGCCCATGCTTCGACCTTTTGACCTGGCGCTGTTTCCCACTGCATCTGCGAGGCGGTTATCTCGAAGACCTTCACTCCGCCGATTTTTTTCGGGGTGAGTATCTGGTTTCCTTTGCCTTCGGTCTTCGCCGGAAACGCCTTGATGCCCGCCTCGTGCATTGCATCCATCGCTGCGGCCGCTGCAGCGGGTGAAGGCGGAGCCGGGTTTGGGGCGGTCGTGCCTCCACTCGCATCCTTCGCGTGCAGCTTGGTCTTCTGGGCCTCCGATTCCGAACAGCCGAGAACTCCTCCCGCTAAGGCTGTGGCAGCAGCACTTTTGAGGAATGAACGACGTGATGCGATACTATGAAGAAATTCCACCGCGCTGGATGGAATCGGAGTGTCTGACATTTATCGTGCTCCGGGCTAGGCGTTTCTGTCGATGAGTCAACCTACCGGCCCTGTTCTCATCGCTCTGTCAGGTGGAGCGCGATTTGTGTGTCGGGGATTTCCTGACGTCTTTAAATTCTGCTGAATGACTGCTTCGAACGGCCCGCCCCGGGAGATCATCACCGACGCGATCCTCGCGGGAATCGTCACCATTTCGGCCGATGCGATCATCTGCGTTGACGAATCGCAGAGGATCATCTTTTTCAATGAAGGAGCCGAATTCATTTTCGGCTATAAGGCCGACGATATCATGGGACAGCCGCTCGAGCTGTTGATTCCGGAGCGGTACAGAGCGACACACGCATCACAGGTCCGGCAATTCGGACAATCGAACGTCAAGGCCCGCCGGATGGGAGAGCGCGGGCAGATCCTCGGCCTTCGCAGAAACGGCGAGGAATTTCCTGCGGAAGCTGCGATCTCGCACCTTGGAAGCGGCAGTCAGCGCGTTTATTCGGTGGTGTTGCGAGATGTCACTGACCGAAGGCGCTCGCATGAAACACAGCGGTTCCTGGCGGAAGCCGGGGAGACACTCGCATCATCGCTCGGCGCAGATGAAACGCTTCGCAATGTTGCCAGGCTCGCAGTACCACGCCTGGCCGATGCGTGTATCGTCCACGCGTTTTACGATGGAGAGTTTCACGGCGTCGCTGTCGCGCATCTGGATCAGACGCGAGCAGCTGAATTGGAGCGTGAACGCATCGAACATCCGATAGATCCGTCTGGAAGTCATCCGGTAGCAGAAGTCATTCGCACACTTCATCCGATCGTAATCGCCGGGCCCGAAAATGTTTCGCCAGCTGCTGAGATCGTTCGCGAGCACGTCAGCGATGTTTTCCTGGCCGAGCCTGCCGCGGCTATCGTCATGCCTCTTTCAGCGAGGAATCAGCTGCTCGGTGCAATCGGCTTGTATCGCGAAAAGGCACGCTACGACGGCAATGACTTCTTCCTCACTGAAGAGCTCGCCCGCCGGGCGGCTCTAGCTATCGACAATGCAAGACTTCACGACCTGGTGCGCGCTGGTGTTCAGGCGCGTGACGACATGATCGGAATTGTATCGCACGATTTGCGCAATCCGGTGAACGCTGTGAAGATGCTCACGGGAGTGATGCTCGATCGCGAGCGCGAAGAGCCTCTGCCGGCCGGCATGGCTGATTACGCATCGGTCATTCGCCAGGCGGCCGAACAAATGGACGGATTGATTCGCGATCTGCTCGATGTGACTCGCGTCGAGGCCGGGCGACTTGCTGTCGATGTCAAACCGGAAAACACGGAAGAGCTGCTGAGCGACGCGCTGAGAACTCTCGCCCCCGTGACTCACGAGAAATCGATCAATCTTCGTCTCAATGCCCCGGACGACCTGCCCGATGTGATGGCTGATCGCGAAAGAATTGGTCAGGCGATGTCGAACCTTGTCGGAAATGCCGTAAAGTTTTCTTCTCCCGGTGGGGAAATAGTCGTGCGTGTTGCGGTGATGGATCGAGAGCTGGTGTTTTCAGTGAGCGACAAGGGAAAAGGAATGACTCCTGAGCAGCTGTCACACGCATTCGATCGTTTCTGGCAGTCGAGCAGAACTGATCGACAGGGTGCCGGCCTTGGTCTCGCGATTACCAAGGGAATAGTCGAGGCCCACGGTGGTCGTGTGTGGGCCGAGTCTGCTCCCGATTCAGGGAGCACTTTCTACTTTACACTTCCAATCGCGTCTTCCGGATAGCAGCACATAATTATCCTGCATAAAAAAAGCCCGGCTCTTACGAGCCGGGCTTTTCTGATTCAAGGCTTTAGAAGGCTACGACTCCCTCGGCCACGAATCCCTTGAACTTTCCACCGTTGCGGATGTCGAGCGTCGGGAAATCATTGTACTTCTGATTAACCCACTCGCCCTTCAGCATCACGTTCGGGGTGATGAACCAGCCACCGCCGAGGTTGTAGCGATCGACGCTGACCTTGTTGTCGATTCCCGTGAGCTCGCCCTTTGCCGTGTTGTAGCGGCCGGCGACGAAGACCCTCTCGTCCGCCAGGAAGCGATACGTTACTTCGCCGACATACTGGTTCCATTTGCGATCGCTTGTCTCAGTCGCTGCTTTACCCTTCGCCTGCTCGGCAACACCGAAGAACTCGAGGCCGCCAATCTTCACGAACGGGTTGAGCTGCATCGCGGTGATCTTGCTGCTCATGCCGGGGCGGATTGCGCCGCTCCATGCATTCGCTGCTTCGGTCGATGCTGTGTTCTCGAGGACATCGAAGTATCTCGAGCCTGCGCGATCGCCGCTGTACAGCGTGTTGCTGCTTGACTTCTTGGTTGTGTACAGCGATCCCATCAACCGGGTGCGGACCATCGGAGTCAGCTGCTTGTCGAAACCGAGCTTTGCAAGGTACGACGGAGCTCTCTTCTCAGGATTTCTGACTGTGCCGCGAATCTCACCACCGGTGATGCCGCCCATTGCCAGGAAGCCACTCTTGCGGACATAAGCTTCGGCGCCGATTTCGGTTGTGAAGGCATCGAGGATATAGTTGCCGACGAGCGGGTTGTACATCGCGTTGCCGCCGTCCGTGCGACGGAAGTGCGCGTCACCGTAGTTGACTTCGAAGTGACCGATGCGAAGGCTCACATACTTCATGATGCTGTTCAGCAGCGCCTGGTCGATCGGGGAATCGTCGATCAGGAAGTATCCGTCCTTCACCCATGTCTCGTTGTGGTGACGAGTCGACAGGTACTGTGTGAGTGACACGCGAATGCCTTTCGCGAGCTGCGCATTGAGATACAGGTTCGCCATTGCATTGTTGAACCCATGGCCGATGCGGACCAGCTTGTTGGCGTCAACGCCCGAAACCACTTTCGCGCCGGCTGTGTTGCTGTGATCGAGCCCCTGGAACTGCTGCGTGAATCCTGCACCCCAGCTGATCTTGAATCCGGTATACGGCGTCTGATCCTTCGGTGCTTCGTACACGTTGATGCCGCGCATGTCGAATGGGCGGAAGTTCTGGATCTCGATCTTCGGGGCCATGCTCATGAACTTGCTTGGCTCGGCCTTTTTATCGACCGTGAGCTTCGCCGTGTCGGCTGCGGGTGCAGTCGGAACTGGTTTGTTGTCAGCGACCTGTGTCTCACCCTGTGCCCAGAGAACTGTAGGAAATACTGTGACCATTGCCACAGCGATCAGTTTGTTGATACGAGCGGTTTTCATCGTTTCTCCTTTGAGATTTTGCTGCGAATTGGTTTGATGGAGCGGTTTGGCCGCAGCATCACTCACCGAGTACCAGGTCGAACGACACCGTTACCGGGTCGCCAACCTTCATTGTGCCAAGCATCAGGCTTGGCGGCTTCACACCGTATTCAGTCATCTTGAACTGCTTGCTGCCCTTGAAGCGGATCGTTCCGTTCTCGGCTGTGCCGGTTCCCTTGAGCTCGATCGCGTTTTCCTTTCCAGCAATCGTGAGCTTTCCATTGATGACGACATTCGATCCCTGCACTTCGTACGAGGTCATCTTCCAGGTGATCTGTGGATTGGCTTCAGCCTTGAGAGCTTTGCGCATGTGCTCGTTCATTGTCTTGTTGCCACAGTCGAGCTGAGCGACTGGCACTGTCAGCGAAGCGGTGCTGACCATCTTCGCGGGTGTTTCATCAGTCTCGGCAACGACTGACATGTCGAGCTTGGTGGCGGAGCACTTGAATGAGCGGACGGTCGACGTCCCCTCGAGCCACAGGCGGCTGTCCTTCGATAGCGTAAGATTGCGCGGAAGAGCCATCTGGGCTCCTGCCGCTGCTGCTGCGGTAGCGATCAGCGCTCCCGCTGTGATCAGATTGCGAATGACTACTTTCATCGTGACATCTCGTTGTTCGGGTACGTGAGGAAGATCGATTGAACGGCCTGGTCGATCCGTCGGGAGTCGCCCGAACTTTCGGGGAGAACTCACGGCCTCTATGACAGGAAAACCCTGACAGGGTTTCCGGCTGATTTTTCAGGTCTTGATGCGGGGAGGGTCGACAAAAATCTCGAACTGAATCACGACCTTGTTGGCCG
>DASROK010000018.1:0-5735 GCA_035646915.1 Gemmatimonadaceae bacterium | reverse complement strand
CCTCTCACTCAATCTTCATCTGAATCAACTCCATTCTTCTTCGCATCGCTGAAACACACGGTGTTTGCAGGAAGGGGGCTTTGGGTCACATGTCTTGGCGGATGCTGCGAGCTTCAAACTGGAACCTGATTAAAGCGATTCTTCTCGCCGCGATTGTTTCGATCGTCGCGGCGAGCGGAGCCTCAGCGCAGGATTCGACTTCAGTCGATGCGGCGATGAAAAATGTCGTCACCGCATTTTCCGTCAAATCGGGAAAGCTCGTGCTGTCCAGCGCGGCGAATCCCGGCAAGTCAAACCTGCCCGACGGCACCTACACGAGCGAGGACGGCTCGATCATGGTGATCGTCGAGGGGCGTATCACGAGATTTCAGAGAGGCTCCGGCGAAATTGTCGAGATCGCCAATGTTCGCGTTACTCGACTGGGACTGGTTGCGCTGACGCCATCGACTAATGCACTGATGGCGGTGAGCGATTTCAACCTTCCGTCAGGTACCTACAAATCGGAAGACGGGCGCAGCTCACTCTCAGTCGTGGCGGGCCGGCCGACGATGTTCATTCTGCATTAGTTCCGCGCGAAGCGGATTCCCAGCGTGTCCGCTAGCTCGCTGATCACACGACCGCGCCGAAAAGCTTTCCAACTACCGCTGTAAGTCCCATCGCCAGTGCTCCCCAGAACGTAACTCTCACTGCGCCGCGCAAGATGTTGGAACCGCCTGCCTTCGCAGCGATCATTCCCAGCCCGGCGAGAAAAAACAGAGAGAGAATCGACACGAGGCTGATTGCGCTTGCAATGGGCACGAGCGCGACGGTGATCAACGGCAACGCCGCGCCAACTGAGAATGTCGCCGCCGAGGCCAGCGCCGCCTGGATTGGACGCGCTGTGGTCATCTCCGAGATCCCAAGCTCGTCTCGCATGTGCGCTGAGAGGGCACCCCTGGCAGTACGTTGTTGCGCCACCTCCATTGCGAGAACCGGGTCAAGGCCGCGTGTGACGTAGATGTCGCGTAACTCTCGCAGCTCGACATCCGGCGCTGACTCTAATTCCTGTTTCTCGCGCTCGAGATCAGCCTTTTCAGTGTCCGACTGTGAGCTGACCGAGACATATTCACCTGCGGCCATCGAAATTGCACCGGAGACGAGGCCGGCGATCCCGGCAATCAGGACATTTGTGCGTCCTGAGTTGGCGGCCGCAACGCCGACGATCAGGCTCGAAGTCGAGACGATTCCATCATTTGCCCCGAGGACGGCTGCTCGCAACCATCCTATCCTGTGCGACTTGTGTCGCTCCGCCAGCGGGATCGCAGTCCTCATCTGGCCGGCTGGCCGACGCTGCCACTCTTCTCCGCGGCGGCTGACAGAAAGCTCCCGCCCGTGAGCAGATACTCCGCAAATTCCGACGGGAGTGAGCTTGCGCGAATTGCCTGCGCAGCAAGCTGTGCATCGTATTCCACTCTTACGAACTCCACACTGGTCTCTGCCTCGCCCAGGTCGAGGACTGCGTAACCAGCGCGCCAGTCTCCGTCTTTCGGTCGCCCCACACTTCCCGTGTTGACGAAGTGTATTCCCGAGATTCTTCGATGCCACGGCAAATGCGTGTGTCCGAATGCAATCACATCACCTGTCTTCAATTCCGCGTAACGAGCCATGCCGAGACAGAAATCGTCAGACCGGTCTTCAGTCCAGTACAACGTGTTGAGTGTCGGTGTGCCGTGGACCAGAACAATCCTCTGCCCTGAGAGATGACCACCGCGGGGTGCGAGATCGAGACGAAACGGAAGCTGTCCGAGGAACGTTTTCGTTTCGGCCGACACCTTCGCTCTCGTCCACTGATAGCTCACGTGTGACAGCTCCTCCTGATGCGGGTCTTCGTATTTACAGCCGCAATGTTTGTAACCGGATGCCACAGTCGAATCATAGTTTCCGCACACTCCCGCGATGCCTGCGTCTCGCAGCGCAGTTACCGTTTCGTTTGGCCAGGGCGCGTATCCGACAAGATCACCGAGGTGAAAGACGCTCGATATCTCCCGCGATTCAATGTCAGCCAGCACCGCAGTGAGTGCCGGCAAATTCGCGTGGATGTCGGATATGAGCGCGATTCTCATTCTGAATTGAGATCGAGTCGCATCACGGTCGCAGACGAGGGACACGTTTCCCTGAACTCCTGCGTCGCGCGAATCGCGTCTGGCACTGATTCCCGCTCGACCGCCGCGAAGCCGAGCATCGGGAAGTAACTCGCAGCGGTTGTTGTCAGCAGGAAAATCGACTGCGTTCTCACAGCTCGTTCTTCGTCGATCAACTGCTCGACAAGAATGCGCGCAATACCATGATTGCGCGCACTCTCGTCCACCGCGACGGACCTCAGCAGGCTGTAGCGGTCACAGCGTTCTATTCCAGCGACGCCTACGACTTTGTCGTCGTGCATCGCGACAGCGTAACCAATGAGATTTTCGGGCACGCCGTCGACGGGAAGATCGCTTCGCTCGAGCAACGCTCGCACCTGAGGGAAATCCTCGCCACGCGCAGCGCGAGTTGTCTCCCCTGCTGTATGCGACATCAGCTGCAGCACTCCGGCCCGCAGCATGTCTTCGATTCGCCGGTTTTCTTTGCCAGACCATCGGGTTTGGTCGCCCGCACGAAGCCGCTCATGAATTTGCCATCGATGTCTGCAGCGAACCTCGACGCGTCCAGTCCACTTCCTTCCAGAAACACGGTGGCGTCATCCCCCTGGTATACCCGAGTCGGCTCGATGCTCGGATTCTCGAATCCGACATCCTGCAGCATCGAAAGAAATTCCTGCTCTTCGAGCGCGCCAGCAACGCACCCGACCCACAGCTCCATGTTCCGCCTGACTTCTGCCGGGACTTCGCCGCGAACGACAACATCGCTTACAGCGAAACGGCCGCCCGGCTTGAGGACACGAAAAGCCTCTTTCAAAACGGTGCGCTTGTCTCCCGACAGATTGATCACGCAGTTGGATATGATCACATCGACGGAATTGTCCGGGAGCGGTATCGATTCGATCTGACCGCGCAGAAACTCAACGTTGGTAATTCCTGCTTCTGCCGCATTTTTTCGCGCGAGGTCGAGCATCTCATCGGTCATGTCGAGGCCGTATGCTTTCCCGGTCTTTCCCACTCGCCTCGCAGACAATATGACATCGATGCCGCCGCCTGATCCAAGATCGAGAACGACTTCGCCTTCCTCGAGCTGAGCGAGCGCGGTTGGATTGCCGCAGCCAAGTGACGCGAGCACCGCGGCTGACGGCAGCTCGTCGGTTTCGCCGTTTACGTAAAGGTTCGATGTAATCGGATCGGTCTTGCCATCGAACGCCGCGCTGCCGCAGCATGAGCTGACCGGCCCGCAGCAGCTGCTCTTCGCGCCCTCGGCGGCCCGCTTTGCGGCTTCCCCGTATTTCTCGCGAACAATCGTTGTGAGCTCTGGAGTTACCGATGTCATATTATCCCCGAATCAAAAAAAGTTGATGGATGAATGAAAAAAAATTATCTGCAGCAGCTGGAGCTGAGTGTTACGAGCTCTCGCGAGCCTGCAACGCGAAGAGTTCGCGTGGCAGTCGAGCCCTTTGGGAGGAAAGCGAGAACGAGATCGTGCGCCTCGTCGAGCGCCTTTGGCACGATCGAGTAGTAGGACCATCGTCCCTCTTTTCTGTCCTCGACCAGCCCGGCGTCTTTCAGGACCTTGAGATGAAAGGAGAGCCTGGATTGAGCGATGTCGATCTGGTCCTGCAGCTCGCAGACGCAGCGCTCGCCGCCCTTCAGCATCTCGAGGGCCTGAAGGCGCGTTTCGTCAGAAAGTGCATGGAAGAGAGCAGCAGCTCTCTCGATCTGTGTTCTTGCCATGGACACTAATCAATCAAGTTTTCTTGATATGTCAAGAGCTGGTGAACCTCCAGGCGATCTAGCCACAGGCAGATTCGATCAATGGCCGCGCAGTTCCGATACTTTCAATAGTGTGATAACCACTCTTCATGACGCGTATCGGCTCAGCGCGGAGAACGTTTCCAGCGTCCTGCAGACTGATCTTCACAGTGGCCTCACCGACGATGAAGCGGCCGCACGACTCGCCAGCTTTGGACGAAACGAGCTCACAGCCGAAGTTCCCATCCCTCCATGGCGGCGATTCCTCGCGCAGTTCAATGATCTCCTCGTCATCCTTCTGCTGGTCGCTACGGCGGTTTCAACCGGTTTGTGGTTTTACGAGAGGGAAACTGCGCTGCCGTACGAATCCATCGCGATTTTCGCGGTGGTGCTGTTCAACGCTGCCATGGGGTTCATTCAGGAATCGCGAGCTGAGGCTGCAGTAGCAGCGCTTCGCAGGATGTCAGCGAGAGAGGCGTCGGTCATCAGAGCTGGCGCGCGCCGCAAAGTGCCAGCCTCCGAGTTGGTCCCGGGTGACATTGTACTGATCGAGCAGGGCGACACGATCCCGGCAGACGGCCGTGTCATTGAATCGAGCGCATTGATGACCGCCGAAGCGGTGCTCACTGGCGAGAGTCTGCCTGTCTCCAAGAACACGGCGACCATCAGCGGTGATGTCACAGTCGGTGATCGTGAGAACATGATCTTCAGCGGGACCGACGCCAGCTACGGCCACGGCAATGCCATCGTGACTGCGACCGGGATGGAAACCGAGATGGGGCGTATTGCGGGACTTCTGAAGGAGACCAGGTCCGAAAAGACGCCTTTGCAGCGGGAACTGGATCGCACCGGAAAAATTCTGGGAGCAGTGGTCATCGCAATCGCCGCGGTAATGATCGTCACCATCATTCTCGTCGAGCACATCACGGGCTTCAACGCTATCGTTGGGGTTTTGGTCCTGGGAGTGGCGCTCGCGGTCGCCGCGGTTCCGGAAGGCTTGCCCGCAGTTGTCACTGCGGTGCTGTCAATGGGCGTTCAGCGCATGGCGAAGAGAAACGCGATCGTCCGCCATCTCGCCGCCGTGGAAACCCTCGGCTCGGCGAGTGTGATTGCTTCAGACAAGACGGGAACGCTCACGCGGAACGAAATGACCGTGAGAGTGATTGTTACGGCGAGCGGACGAGTCTCGTTTACGGGCTCCGGATACGCCCCGGAAGGAGAAGCGCAACGCGAAGGCGGAGGTGAGATCGAAGGCCCGTTGCGTGACGAGCTCGAACGTGCGCTCGCCGCCGCCAACCTGGCTAATAACTCGAGCGTTCGGGAGGAAAACGGCCGCTGGGTAGTAGACGGCGATCCGACCGAAGGTGCGATGCTCGTCGCTGCGCGAAAGTCCCGCCTCGGAATCGAAACGCTCGACGAGCGATTTACGCGGCTTGGGGAAATTCCGTTTTCTTCGGAGCGGAAGCTGATGTCCACGGTGCATCGTGACAGCGAGCGTGCCGACAGGCAGACAGTGTTCTCGAAGGGTGCACCCGACGTTCTGTTGTCACGCTGCTCGCACGAGCTCATCGGCGCAGATCCTGTCCCACTGACTGCGGAACGACGCGCCACGATCGAGAGAACAAATCTCGATCTCGCTGACGACGCGCTTCGCACGCTGGGCGTCGCACTTCGGCGCCTTGTCGAAGATGTGCCGGTGAAGAGCGGTCGCGAAATCGAGCCGTCTGTTGAGCAGAATCTCATTTTTGTTGGATTGATCGGGATGATCGATCCGCCGCGCACTGAAGCAGCCGAAGCTGTATCACGGGCAAAACGCGCGGGCATCAGGCCGCTCATGATTACCGGTGATCACCCGCGCAC
>DASROK010000017.1:0-3427 GCA_035646915.1 Gemmatimonadaceae bacterium | reverse complement strand
CTTCCGCCGCGGCCATGGCCTGCGGTTTCGATCTGGTTCGCCGTGCTGGCGCCTCCAGTTGCCGCAATCAGCCAGCTTCAATTTGGCTATGTGCTCGAGCACGTAGCGTGTTCAACCGGCTCGAAGCTGGGAATTCACCTGATATCCGTGATCCTTCTGATTGTCGTTTTATGTGGAGGCCTCGTCGCAAGGCGTGAGTGGATCAGAGAAGGTTCTCAGGATCCGCAGCAGTTACCGGGACCTGTCGGCACACGGCGACTGATGTCGCTCTTGGGAATGATTGGAGCACTCATCTTCGGATTGTTCATTCTCGCGCAGTGGTTCCCGTCTTTTGTGCTTGCACCCTGCGTGCGCACATGATGCTTCTTCATACGGGCACTGAGTGGAGCTTTGAGCCACAAGTTGTGCTGCCGGTCGCAGTGACTGCGCTCATCTATGCGCGCGGGCAGCGGGAGGTGCTGCGGCGAACCCGCAACGCACACGAATCTGTTCGCAGCCAGATGCTGTTCAGTGTCGCAGGGTTCACCGTGCTTGCCATTGCGCTCATTTCGCCGCTGCATGAAATGGGAAATGCGCTTTTCTCGGCGCACATGATCCAGCATGAGCTGTTGATGGCGGTTGCCGCTCCGCTGCTGGTCCTGGGAAAACCTGCAGTGCCTCTCATCTGGGGATTTCCGCGCGCAATGCGTCCGGTTGCTGGCCGGCTGTTTTCTGTCCGCGTGCCGCAGCTCGCTGCATTTCTCCTGCATGCTGCGGCAATCTGGATCTGGCACGCTCCGTTTCTGTACGATGCGAGCGTCGCAAGTGAAGTCGTGCACGCCGCTCAGCATGTGAGCTTTCTCGGGACTGCGCTCCTGTTCTGGTGGTCAGTGTTTCATTCGCGGAATGAAAGAGGAAATGAGGGCACAGCGATCATTTATCTCTTCCTGACCGCGATCCACACGATTCTGCTCGGCGCCTTTCTGACGATGTCCGACGTTCAGTTCTATTCCGTATACAGCAATGCGGGAACCCGGATCTGGGGACTGACCGCTCTCGAGGACCAGCAGCTCGGCGGATTGATCATGTGGATTCCCGGCGGAATTGTTTACCTTGGTTCCGCGCTTTACCTGATGACAAGGTGGATCAGCGCGTCGGCCGCACGCGTAAAGAAAAGCCAGGTCTATATCACTACGGCCGCATGTCTCCTGATCGCGTTCCTGTCTGGATGTGTCGATCATCGGGACGCACAGTGGGCAGCGGAAATGACAGGCGGTTCTGTACCCCGTGGGCATGAAGCTATTCGGAGCTATGGCTGCATGTCGTGTCATTCCATTCCTGGAGTTGCGGGGGCTCATGCGAGAGTCGGCCCTCCGCTCGATGGTATTGCGTCGCGGTCGTATATCGCAGGCGTACTGTCGAACACTCCGGATCACATGATCGAGTGGCTCAGGAACCCGCCGGGTATCGACTCCAGGACGGCAATGCCGAACATGCACGTGACCGAGCGTGACGCTCGTGATATCGCAGCTTATCTCTACACACTGAAATAGAGTGTCTGCGCCTACCGTACCCCAGCCTGCTCCGAGAGCTCACACCGACGATCCGGGAGAGGAGGCAAACAAGCCAAAGCTCGATCCACTCGAAGAGAACAAGGCGAGACAGGAAGAATCTCTGGATCAGAAGATCACCTATGACGTGATTCGCCGTGAGGGTGACAAGGAGCTCGAGCGTCCATTGTCCGGCTTGTGGTGGGCCGCAGTCGCTGGCGGTCTGTCCATGGGATTCAGCTTTGTGGCCGAAGCATTGCTTCGTTCTCATCTGCCTGATGCTGAGTGGCGGCCATTGATAACAAAGCTCGGCTATCCTGTTGGGTTCCTCATCATTACGCTCGGCAGCCAGCAGCTGTTCACTGAAAACACTGTGACTCCGATTGTCCCGTTGATGGTGAGCTACACCGCGAAGAAAATGCGGAAGATGATCTCACTTCAGACAACGGCGCTGTTCGGCAATGTCCTTGGAGCGTTGTTGTTCGCGATGGCTATCGGCCTGACGGACGTTTTCGAGCCGAAGGTACACGTCGCGTTCGGTGCGATCGGCCAGGAAGCGCTGCGTAATGGATTCCTCACGACATTCGCGAGCGGTATCTTCGCGGGATGGCTGATCGCACTCATGGTGTGGATGCTTCCCGCTGCATCGACCAATCAGGTTGGCGTGATCAGCATCGTCACTTACCTCGTGGGCATCGCCGGTTTTGCGCACATCGTCGTGGGCTCAGTCGAAGTGCTGTATCTGGTTGTAACTGGAGCTGCTGCGGTCCAAACGTACATCTCGGGATTCTTCATCCCTGCGCTGCTCGGAAATCTCGTCGGCGGGTTCGTGCTCGTGACCTGGCTCAATCATGCACAGGTTACATCGGGGGATGGTCACAGGAAGTGAGACTGCATCATCGTGGGCGACAACTTCTCGTCGTCACCTTTCTCTTCTCATCGCTCACTCCTGTCCTCAACGTTGCTGCGCAGCAGGATTCGGCGGCGACGACGCTCAAACCGGTAATTGTCACTGTCACCCGCGGATCGGGTCGCACGATTCTCGGATCACCCTTCGCGATCAGCATCATCCAGCCTGACAGCTCGCGTCCTGGACAGAAGCACACATCACTCGATGAAACTGTCTCGCTGATCCCTGGCGTGACTTCAGTGAACCGCAGCAATCCTTCTCAGGATCCGCGCCTGTCAATCCGCGGATTCGGGGCGCGGTCGACTTTTGGAGTTCGCGGCATTCGTGTTTTGCGCGACGGAATTCCGGTGACACTTCCTGATGGGCAGACACCGCTCGATTATGTCAGTCTCGAGTCAGTCGGGCGCGTTGAAGTTCTTCGCGGCGCGGCGTCGGCACTGTATGGAAACGCGAGCGGCGGAGTAGTCGATCTTCGCTCGAGGACCCCGGCACTTACGCCATTGTCGGCCGAAGCAAGGCAATGGCTCGGCTCCAGTTCGTTTTCGAGAAGTGTTCTCTCAGCATCCGGAACCTCAGGCCCTGCCGACTATCTAGGCGACATTTCATATACACAGAGCGACGGCGCACGCCGGCATTCGACGCAGCGAGCGACAACGGGGTTCGCTCGCGGAGATCTGCGATTCAAGGGGACTGACTATTCCATCTCAGCAATGGGGCTCAACAATCCCCTTGCAGAGAATCCCGGCGCACTGACGAACGAGGAGATGAAAGCGGATCG
Organism: Gemmatimonadaceae bacterium; assembly: GCA_035646915.1. Taxonomy (GTDB): domain Bacteria; phylum Gemmatimonadota; class Gemmatimonadetes; order Gemmatimonadales; family Gemmatimonadaceae; genus UBA4720. The sequence goes on along the minus strand of DASROK010000017.1, from coordinate 210 downwards.
TGAGATGGCTGACGCTCTTTCGGTTCGCCGCAATGCACGAAAGGCGGTGAAGCAGGTGCTGCTGGCGCTGACAGCGAATCGTCAGATGCCGAATGCCGAGCTTGCGTTGTCGGCATACGGTGGCGCCCGATCACTCGATAATCCGCTGACATTCGCCATAGTTGAAATCGGCCGTCATACGTGGGGTGGATCAGGATCGCTGCATATGCG
>DASROK010000016.1:0-9053 GCA_035646915.1 Gemmatimonadaceae bacterium | reverse complement strand
GTGCAAGGGAAAGGCCAGCGGACACATGCTATGCCCCCACCGGCGGATGTAAAGTCTGGTCGGTCCTGTCGCTTGACCTGCCCCCAGGGCCAATCGAGCTTACGCCGTCTATGGGCGCACTGCAGTACATCGTCGAAGGCGGACGCCGTCTCACCGGCACGATCCGTCCGTCCGGCAACAAGAACGCCGCGCTGCCGATCGTCGCCGCCTCGCTGCTCTGCGAGGAGCCGGTGCATCTCGAGAACGTCCCGCGCATCCGCGACGTCGAGACCCTCGTCCAGCTCGTGCAATCCATCGGCGCACACGCCGAATGGACGGGGCGCAACTCCCTCACGATTCACGCGACGTCGGTCAGGGCCACCGAGCTCGATCCCGCGCTCTGTCGGAAGATCCGCGCGTCGATCCTCCTCGCCGGTCCGCTCCTCGCGCGCTGCGGCGAGATCAGGCTCCCGCCGCCGGGCGGAGACGTCATCGGTCGCCGGCGCGTCGACACGCACTTCCTCGCGCTCCAGCAGCTGGGGGCGACCTTCAGCTTCGAGGACGCGTTCGTCCTCCGCGCCGCCAAGCTGCGCGGCGCCGACGTCTTCCTCGATGAGCCGAGCGTCACCGCCACCGAGAACGCCCTCGCCGCCGCCGTCGCCGCTGATGGGACGACCGTCCTCCGCAACGCGGCGAGCGAGCCGCACGTGCAGGATCTCGCCAAGTTCCTCGTCGCGATGGGCGCGAGCATCGAGGGGATCGGGACGAACACGATCACGATCCACGGCGGCCTTCCCCTGCACGGGTGCACGTACGCGATCGGTCCCGATCACATCGAGGTCGGCTCGTTCATCGGGCTCGCCGCGGTGACGCGCTCCGAGATCACGATCGAGAAGGCCGGCGTGGAGCATCTGCGGTCCACGCTCATGGGCTTCGAGCGACTCGGTGTCGAGTGCCGCATCGACGGGGAAGACCTCGTCGTCCCCGGGAAGCAGGAGATGAAGATCCGGAGCGATCTGGGCGGTGCCGTCCCCAAGCTCGAGGATCAGCCCTGGCCGGCGTTCCCCGCCGACACCATGTCCATCGCGCTCGTCACCGCGACGCAGTGCGAAGGCGTGATCGTCATCCACGAGAAGATGTTCGAGTCGCGCCTGTTCTTCGTGGACAAGCTGATCGGCATGGGAGCGCGAATCGTTCTGTGCGATCCGCATCGCGCACTTGTGTCAGGCCCTTCGAAGCTTCGCGGATCGGTACTCGATTCTCCCGACATCCGCGCCGGTATGGCTCTGCTCATCGCTGCGCTTGGAGCAGAAGGAAGAAGCACCATCAACAACGTTGGTCAAATCGAAAGAGGTTACGAGAAAATCGATCACCGCCTGCGGCAGCTTGGCGCTTCTGTCGAGCGTGTTGCTGACCGGCGCAAGTGACGACTGCTGCAGAAACTCCGCGCGCGGACGTAGCTGAGCTGGCGGGATTTGGAATCCGCGCGTTCACAACCACTCGTGATGCGGGAACTTTCAGCTTGTCGGGACCGGATCCGACCGGGGAAGTGCTGCCGCGATGGACAAGGCTGCAGGAAGAGCTCTCCGGCTTTGCGCGCCGCACGGTGATCGCGCGCCAGGTTCACGGATCGCACGTGATCACGCATCACGGAGGATGGGAGGGACTCCTTCGCACATGGGAGGCAGACGGTCATCTTGCGGCCGAGCGGGGAATTATCCTCACCGTTTCGGTTGCTGACTGCGTTCCAATTTTCATCGCGCATCCAAGCGGAATCGTGGGACTGCTGCATTCCGGGTGGAGAGGAACTGTCGCTCGGATTGTGGACTCAGGCATCAACGCCTTCGCACGCCTGGGACTTCCACCCGACGAGCTCATGGTTCACCTCGGCCCGTCGATATGTGGCCGCTGCTATGAAGTCAGCGCGGATGTCCGCGAGCAGCTCACTGGCCAGCCTGCGACTCGTCCTGGCAATGTGGATCTCCGCTCGCTGATCGCTGAGCACGCACGCGAGCTCGGCGTTCGCGATATCTCGGTCAGCTCTGATTGCACCAGGTGCGACAACGATCGGTTCTTTTCACACCGGGCAGGCGACACGGGGCGGCAGATCGCGGTTATTGTTGGCGGTATTCTTTAGAATGCTGATTACTGAATGCTGACTTACTGAGGAACGAAAACGAGGACCTTTCCTGGTCCGTGATCCTCAGTACGTCAGAATTCAGAATTCAGCATTCCTGTTGACTCTATAGTTTCAGCGTCTAGATTGCTTCGAGTCGCGCGACGATATGCCGCGGGCGGAAATGTGGGGATGCCCCCCACATTTTTTGTTTTCGTGAATGTTGCTCGAAATAACATGAGCGAAGCGCTACAAGATATTGTCGTTAAAGAGCTTGACACACTTGGGCTGGAGCTTTTTGAGCTCCACTCCAGAGGCACGCGAAGCCGGCCGGTGCTCGATGTTCGCATCGAGCGAAAGGACGGTGCGAAAGTCACGGTAGAGGATTGCGCGCGCGCATCGCGGGCGATCGAAGCGAAGCTGGAAGAAGGCGGGATCGTGAGCGAGAGATATGTGCTCGAGGTCTCATCGCCGGGAATTGAAAGGCCTCTCCGGAACGCGCGGGACTGGTCGAAGTTCGTTGGACGGGATGCTGTCGTTACGGCCGATTCAGTCGAAGGTGAGCCGGAGCTGAGCACTCGTGAAGTGAGAATTGTCGGCATCGAAGGCGATGCCGGTGCTGAAATAGTGGTGCTGGAGGATGCGGGCGGAGCGATCCATCGCGTCCCGCTTGCCGCGGTGAGGAAAGCGCGGCTGGCGTTCAACTGGAAACGGTAAGGAGCGGGAATGGCCGGTCAACTTGAAATCCTGACTGCGATCAGGGAGCTGACGAACACAAAACAACTCGACAAATCCGAGCTGCATGGATTGCTGTTCGACGGCATCACTGCCGCACTCGCAAAAAAACACGGTCCAACCGTTCAGGCGGAAGTTTCGATCGACGAAGACAAGGGAACGATTCGCATCGTTCGCCTTCGTACCGTCGTTGCCGAAGTCACCGATTCAGCACGCGAAGTTTCGCTCGATGAAGCACGCTTCGAAGATCCTGAATTTCAGGTGGGCGACGTTCTCGAGGAGCCCGTCGATTTCGCGGAGTTCGGCCGCATGGCTGTTCTTGCCGCGAAGCAGCGGATCATCCAGCGTGTCCGCGAAGGAGAGCGCACCAAGATCCGCGACGAATTCTCGAGCCGGGTGGGTGATCTTCTCTCCGGTGAAGTGCAGCAGATCGAGCGGGGCAAGCTCGTGATAATGCTCAACAAGTTCCGCGAAGCCGAGGCAGTGATTCCATATCGCGAGCAGAATCATCGCGAGCACTTTCACCAGGGCGATCCTCTCCGCGCAGTTCTCAAGCGTGTCGAGGAGACTCCCAAAGGACCGCGTCTCATGCTCAGCCGCGCTGATCCGATGTTCGTAAAGGCCCTCTTCAAGCTCGAGGTGCCCGAGATTCAGCAGGGAATCGTGGAGATTCGCTCAGCCGCTCGCGAAGTTGGAAATCGAACGAAGATCGCTGTCTTTTCGCGCGATGATTCGGTCGATCCGGTTGGCGCATGCGTCGGTCTCAAGGGCTCGAGAGTTCAGGCAGTCGTGAACGAGCTTCAGGGTGAACGAATCGACATCGTGCCGTGGTCGCAGGATCCGGAACGTTTCGCAAAACTTGCGCTTGCGCCTGCGCGGGTTGCCCGTGTTTTCAGCGATGCAGCGACAAAGACAATCCAGGCTGTTGTCGACGAAGATCAGCTCTCACTGGCGATCGGCCGCAATGGCCAGAACGTGAGACTGGCGTCGGAGCTGACCGAGTGGAAGATCGAGCTGTACTCGAGCCGCGAATGGATGGAGCGCGGATCCGAGCAGCAGATCTTTGCTCCTTTGCCGGGTGAAGCTGTCGACAACGTGAACCCGAGACTCACCGAAATCGAAGGTCTCGAGCCGGCGACTGTCGCCGTTCTGGAGGATGCAGGATATCGCACGCTCGATGATATCATCGATCTCGAGCGCGAGGATTTTCTGCGGCTTGCGGGCATTGCACCGGAAGAAGCAGACAGACTCATGACAATCATCGACGAGCTCACCACCGAAGAGGGTGAGACGAGCGATGCGGATCAGGCCGAAGTGCCGGAAGCGGCGCAGGTCGAGGCCGATCAGCCGGGCGAGTCAGGTACCATCGGCGACGATGGTGGAGCAGGTGATGCAACGAACGCGACTGATGGAGCAGCCAGCTCCAGGTCGGATGCTGCTGCAGCTCCTGCTTCAGAAAGAGGGAAGAGAAAGGGAGAATGACATCGGGTCCCGCGAAGCGGAAAGTCCTTGGTCTCGTCGGGCTTGGACTTCGCGGGCGCCTCGCAGTGGTTGGGGTTCAGCAGGTGCGCGATGCTGCAAAGCGCGGAAAATTGAAAATCGCGCTTGTGGCATCTGACGCTTCGCAGAATAGTTTGGACAAGGTGGAATCACTTCTCGCAGCGCGAAAAGTGACGGTCATCCGAAGCTTCTCGGCAGGAGAGCTCGGCGAAGTTGCAGGGCGTGAACTGGTTGCGGTGATAGGCGTAAGTGATGCGGGACTCGCAAATGGAATTGCCGATGCGATTGCCGCGGATTCAAGGAGGTAGTGCTTGAGCAAGCTTCTCGTAAACGATATGGCAGGCGAATTCGGAATCTCCGTCGACGAGGTGATAAACCTCCTCCGACAGATGGACGTTCCGGTGCGCAGCCATTTGACACCGCTCTCGGACGACCAGGTCGCCCGCATCAGAGCGCGGTGGGAGCGCGAGAAACGAGCTCGAGCCACTGCACCCGCCGCGGCTCCCAAGGGAAGACGCCGCGGAACAGCTCAGGTCGAAGCGCCTCCGCCTCCTCCTGAGCCAGCCGCCGAAGCCGGCGGGCGTCGTCGTCGTCGCGCAGCCGAAGCGCCAGCTCCTGCCGCCGAACCAGAGACTATTGCGGTTGCAGATGTGAGTGTGCCCGAAGCGCCCGTAGTTTCGCGACGCCGCGCCGCGGCTGCACCCGCTGAAAAACCTGCGGAAGCGGATACAGCTCCTTCTCCGGTGGAAAAGGCGCCCGCCCGATCCGAGGAGCCGAAGGCTGCTGCCCCCGCAACCGCTTCACCTGCTCCAGCCGATTCGCGTCCTGCTCCGGCAAGACCGTCAGCTCCGCCGCCTGCGTCATCCGCTCCTGCTCAGCCTGCAGCAGCGCCGACTCCTGTGCAGCCGCAGTCGGATCGTCCGCGTCCGCGTCCGATTGTTCCTGGCGCTCCGCGTCCTCGGCCAGTCGCGACTGGAACTCCGTTCCAGCCGCCTCGTCCGGTTGCATCTGCGGCTCCCGGCGCTCCGGCTGGTTTTCCGGGAGCTCGCCGCGATGATCGCGGTGCCCAGCGTGGTGGAGGCGGTGGCGGAGGAGGCGGTGGTGGTGATGACCGCTCACGACGCGGCCGCAAGGGAAAGAGAGGTTCTGTCGATCAGGAAGCAGTAGCATCGAGCGTATCCCGCACGATGACTGCGCTCCGTCAGGGCGTTGTGCGCCGTGGTGGCGCACGCCGCGCGGATGGAGAGAGTCGAGAAGAGCTCGAGGCGCAGCGCGCGGCAGCAGCTGAGCGCGAAAAGAAAACAGTTCGCGTCAATGAGTTCATCACAGTCAGTGAGCTCGCGCAGATTCTCAAGATCGGCGCAACCCAGATCGTCGGTTTTGCATTCAAGAATCTTGGATTGATGGTGACCATCAATCAGCGTCTCGATTTCGATCAGATCGAGCTCATCGCCGGCGAATTCGGATTCCAGGCAGTCAGGGAAGAGGAATACACCGCGGGCCTCGATGAAGCTGTCGTTGAGGACACGCCCGAGCAGCTCGAGTCACGCCCGCCGGTTGTCACCATCATGGGTCACGTAGACCATGGTAAGACGTCGCTTCTCGACTACGTCCGCAAGGCGAACGTCGTCGCTGGCGAATCAGGCGGAATCACTCAGCACATCGGCGCGTATCACGTCACGCTGCCGGGTGACAAGCACATCACGTTCCTCGATACGCCGGGTCACGAAGCGTTCACTGCAATGCGTGCACGCGGTGCTCAGGTAACCGACATTGTCGTGCTCGTCGTCGCCGCTGATGACCAGGTGATGCCGCAGACGATCGAAGCGATCTCGCACGCAAAGAATGCCGGCGTGCCGATGATCGTCGCGATCAACAAGATCGATCTTCCCGCTGCGAATCCTGGAAAGGTGAAGCAGGATCTGCTGCAGCATGGTGTTGTCCTCGAAGAGTACGGCGGAACTGTTCTTTCGAGCGAGATCTCGGCAAAGAAGGGAACCAATGTCGACGCGCTGCTCGAGCAGATTCTTCTTCAGGCAGAAATTCTCGATCTGAAGGCGAATCCAAATCGCCGCGCAGTTGGAGCAGTGATCGAAGCTTCACTCGATCCCGGCAAGGGTCCCGTCGCAACGATTCTCGTTTCAGCCGGCACTTTGAAAGTCGGAGACGACTTCATCTGCGGCATGTACTCGGGTCGAGTGCGCGCGCTTCTCGATGAGCGTGGCAAGACCGTGAAGGAAGCAGGCCCTGCTATTCCGGTTCAAATCCTCGGTATCGGGGGCGTGCCGATGGCGGGCGACCAGTTCGTCGTTGTCGAGGATGCGATGGAATCGCGTGAGATTGCGCAGACCCGCCAGCGTCTCGATCGCGAAGCCAAGTCGCGTCGCACATCCAAGAACATCGTCTCGCTCGAAGATTTCATGAGCGCTACCGCCGAAGGCGAGAAGCGAACTCTGCGCATTGTGATCAAGGCTGACCAGGGCGGTCCGGCTGAAGCACTTGCTGATGCTCTTGGACAGCTTTCAAATGAAGAAGTTTCCGTCGAGGTCATCCATCGCGGTGTTGGTGCAATCAACGAAGGTGACATTCTTCTGGCGCGTGCATCAGGTGCGATCATCGTCGGTTTCCACGTGCGTCCTGATAACAACGCGCGCGCTGCTGCCGAGCGTGAAGGCATCGACATCAAGCTCTACAAGGTTATCTACGAGGCCGTCGAAGATGTCCGCGCCGCTCTCGAAGGAATGCTCAAGCCCGAAGAGCGCGAAGTGGTGCTCGGCGAAGCAGAAGTGCGCGAAACGTTCAAGGTTCCGCGTATCGGGCTCATTGCCGGCTGCTCGGTCAGGAGCGGGGTCATCAACCGTCAGGCAAGAGCGCGTGTCATTCGCGACGGCATCGAGATTTACGACGGCAACATCGGGTCGCTGCGCCGCTTCAAGGACGACGTCCGCGAAGTGCGTGAAGGATTCGAGTGCGGTATCGGCATCGAGAATTTCAACGACATCAAGGTTGGCGACGTGATCGAGTGCTATCGCCAGGAGCAGATCGCCCGCACACTCGCGCCGAGCGCAACGGCGTAGGCCGCGGTGCGTAACAATCGTCGCGCGGATCGCGTTGGTGAAGCGATCCGCGAGGAAATTGCGACATTCCTCACGGAATCGGCGAAAGACCCGCGTATTGTCGGATTCGTCACCGTCACGGGTGTCGACCTCACACAGGATCTCCGTCACGCGAAAGTTTTTGTGAGTGTGATGGGAAGCGATGCCGAAAAGGCCGCGACGTTCGAGGGACTTGCAAGCGTTGCTTCACATCTGCGCTCCCGAATTGCGCGCGCGTTGAGGCTCAGGGTTGCGCCGGAAATTCAGTTCCGCGAAGACCAGACGGTCGCTCGCGCCGCGCGCATTGAATCTCTTCTGGCTGACATCAAGTCAGGCTCGTCCGCCTCCAAGGACGAGGACGAAGCAAACCAGTAAGGCCCGTGCAAGAACGGCCCGAAGGATTGCTGCTCGTCGACAAGCCCGCCGGCGTCACGTCGCACGATGTCGTGTTGATCGTCAGGCGGATTTATGGTGAGCGAAGTATCGGGCATCTGGGAACTCTCGATCCATTTGCGACCGGACTCCTTGTTCTTCTCATTGGCCGCGCAACGAGACTGGCGAACTTCATCATCAGTGAGCCCAAGGTTTACGAGGCAACGATCCGGTTCGGCTCGGAGACTGACACGGACGATTGCACGGGCGCTGTGACCGCGACTGCGCCGGTCCCGTCAACTGATGCAATCGATTCCGCCATCAGCAGTCTCACCGGTGACATCGATCAGGTTCCGCCGGATTATTCCGCGAAATCTGTCGACGGGACTCGTGCGTACGCGGCGGCGCGAAAAGGTGCCGCGCTTGCGCTGGAGCCCGTAAGAGTTCGCGTTCACGAGTGGATAGTTCGTGATCGGCGCAATGATGAGATCGATGTCACAATCACCTGCGGAACCGGCACTTACATTCGGGCGCTTGCGCGCGATCTGGGTCGTTTGACGGGAAGTGCTGCGCACCTCGCATCGTTACGCCGCTCGAGGAGCGGACCCTTCGACGTTCGCGATGCTCACAGTCTCGATCAGCTCAAAGTGTCGCCTCCGTCTCTCAGGCAGCTCGAGGTGGTCGCCCGTGATTGAATCGGGGCTTCCGCCCACCGTCAAAGGCACGGTGGTGACCGTCGGTACGTTCGATGGTGTGCATCGCGGACATCTCGATGTCATTCGACGCCTGGTCGAGAAAGCAAAGACCGCTGACAAACCAAGCCTGCTCGTGAGCTTCGAGCCGCATCCGCTGGAGATTGTAAATCCCGCGGCAGCGCCGCTTCTGCTCACAACCAGCGAGGAAAAGGTCGAGGTTCTTGCGGAAACCGGGCTGGAGTATTTCGCAATCGTTCCTTTCACTCATGAGCTTGCGTCGTATGGCGCAGAAAAATTCGTCGACGAAATACTGCGGCGCCGTTTCCGGATGACTGAGCTTCTCATCGGATATGATCATGGTTTCGGACATCGGCGAGCGGGCAATGTTGGAGTTTTGAAGGAGCTTGGGCTCGCGCGCGGTTTTGAAGTCGATATTGTGGAAGCAGTCTCCCTGAGCGACGGGCAGCATGTCTCCTCGACATCGATTCGCCGGGCCGTCGCGGGCGGCGATCTCGACCGGGCTGCCGAAGGACTCGGCAGGCATTATTCAGTATCCGGTAC
>DASROK010000015.1:0-4245 GCA_035646915.1 Gemmatimonadaceae bacterium | reverse complement strand
GTTCCCCACTCGTTGACCGTGTCGCTCAACGGAAGCGACTTGCTTGGGCTTCTCTGCAACGGCAAAGGAACGCTCACCGCCACACCGAAGTTCACTGCGATCGGCGCAACGAATTCCGGATTCTCCTGGCAGCTTCTCGATGGCGGAAAAGTTCTGAAGAGCGGTCACGGAAGCGGCGGAGGTGAAGGGATTGTGATCGATATGGGCGGACATGTCGCCGGCGTCATGCAGATCGCCGTGTCCGATCATGGAGTGATCAGCATCGAGCATGGTACGCAGAAGCTCGTAATCGCTTCCGACACAAAGGATGCGATCGGGGCAAAGACTGGAGGTTACCTGAAGTTCGAGGATCTCGGTCTGCGTGTTGGCGGAACCGCGGAGTTTGCAATTCTGAACACCGTGCTCAAATCCGGCGTGCAGCCGCCGGGGATTTGATGTTGAAACCCGGAAATAAAAAAACCCGGCGACTGCCGGGTTTTTTCTTTATGCGCGATCGCGTGAGGTTATTTGTTGACTCCCTGAATCTGCGCGCTCGTAATCCCAAACTCGGATGCGCCGGCGACGCGAAGTCCCAGATCTTCGAACCTGAGCGAGCCTCCTGACCTGGACTCGATAGCGGCACCGTCATCAGACGTCATCACGAGACGCGAATCTCCGTGAGTGATCTCGACGGTTGCGTCACTGAACACTGCAACCTGCATAGGTCCCATTGTGTGGCCGTCTCCGTTCCACTTCACCGGTTCACCCGCGGAGTGTGAGCTCGTAAGCATCTTCGAGCCCTGAAAGATCGCCCACTTGAATCCCGTTCCCGACGCTCCAAGAGTCTGAAACCGGGGCGCAGCGACGAGAGTTCCATGTGCGTCGCATTGCATTCCAACAATCTCTTTCCCGTTGAGCGTCACTGCGAGCGAGTGCGGCTTGTCGTGCGATATGACGACGGCCGTCCGCACCTCCTCGACGCGCACTGACCCGTCTGCAAAGTGCACCGACACACCGGGTTGCCCATCGCTGCCGGATTTCGCGACAATGCATCCACTGCTGCAGGTGATTCCCTGATATGCCGGCACAACTGATATAGAGCCAGTCGCCGCGGTAATGCTTGCTGGTGGAATCGATTTCTTTACAAGCGCACCCATGACGGGCGACGATGTCTTGAGCTGCGCACTTAGCGCGGCAGGAAAAGCGAAGAATAAAACAAGAGTGGTGCGGCACTTCATTTCGATCGCCCGTCCGGTTGAGGAAGAGATAAAATAAACTCGGTGCCTTGGTTCGGGCTGCTTTGGACTGTGAGATCGCCCCCCATTCCCCGTGCAAATCCCCTGCTGATCGGCAGCGCCAGTCCCGCGGTTTCAAACGGCTCGAATACAGACGCGATTTCATCGGTGGACATCCCCGTCCCGGAACACCGGATCCTGATGCCGGCGCCACTTTCCTGACGCACTGTCTTCACCGTAATGCATTCATTTTCCGATGCAGACTTCGCTTCGTGCGCCAGAAGATTGAAAAGTATCTGAGATGCCTTCTCGGGATCACATCTCAATTCGAGCTCATCTTCGCAGCCGTCGCACGTGCAGGTGATCCGCTTCTCCGCAAGAAGTGGAGCGATTCGCGATCGCGCATTCCTGATCAGCGGGCCAACCCGGACGTTCTCCACATTGTAGGTCATTCGTCCGGCTTCGAGCTTTGCAAGCGTCATCGCTTCCTCGGCTTGCGATCGCGCCTGCTCTAGCATACCCGCTCGATCGATCAGCTGAGCGTGTGAGCGGGCGCGAACAATTATGTTCGACGCAAGAAGCGTTGCAGTCTTTGCGAGCTGTCTCTCGGGTGGTGTTGGCAGGCGCGGGACATCGTAGTACATCGCGAAGGAGCCGATGACCTTTTTGGCATCGTCGGTGATTGGAGTCGACCAGCACGCGCGAAGTCCGTGAGGAAGGGCAACATCGCGATAGTTCTCCCAGAGCGGATCACTTGCAATGTCCTCGACGATCACTGCTTTCCCGCGAAAGATTGCCGTGCCGCATGATCCCGCTTTCGGCCCGATCTGCAGTCCATCGATCGCAGCGGAATATTCGGCGGGAAGATTTGGGGCTCCGCCGTGGCGAAGTGTGACTCCGTCATCATCGAGCACGAGAACGGAAGCCCGCACGCCCGGAAGCTGCTGCTCGATGAGGAGGAGCAGGCGATCGAGCGCTTCGCGGCGCTCGACATTCGCCTCCGCGAGCGAACTGGAGACCTGTGACGTCATGCCTGATAATCCCTGAAAATTCCGGGCCGCGCCATGGGGAGCAGCGGGTTCCCGCCCCCGTGATGCCGAGGGGGATCGATCGTCATTAAGAGACGGCTCACTCGGTACAATGCGAGGAAAGAGGAATTATGTGGTTGCCTGCTGCAATGACGGCTCTGGCCCTTGTCGCTCTCGGGTTTCTCGCGAGCTCACTCAGCAAATCGGCGGAAGCGAAAGACGAATGCCCGCCAACCGACGATACGTCTGTGCTTCGATACAATACCGTTCAGCGATCCATCGAGGCGGGCGCCCCTCCGACACCATGGATGCTGCGACGCGAAGACCACGAAGTAATGGCGAGACTCAAGGCAATGTTTGCCAGGGCGATCCCGAATCCCACACCTGACGGGCGACCTTTCATCGAGGAGACACTGGGCCACGGCGGCCCGCAGCTGGAGCTTCGAGTTCCAATCCTCCGGACACATAAGCCAGTTGCAGTGCTCGCGCGAAGCTGGGATCCCGTAGACAGTGTGCTCGAATCGACCATCTTCTTTTTCGGAACCGTCGACGAGCGCCTGGAAAAGCTTTTGATGAAATTTGGTTTCGAATACAGCAGCTCCTCTACTGAGTACACAGCATTCCGCAACCATCAGGATTTCGTGAGGCGGCGCGCGCTCAGCATCAGGTCGCTGCTCCCTCAGCGAGACAGAGAAACCGCGTAGTCCACCGCCAATAAACTGTAATTCGCCGAATTGTGTGCCGCGGCATCTCGAAATTGCCACGGCTTGTGCTGTAGTTCTCCTGCAAAACCCAAAGCCAGGAGGATGCGAATGAAAAAGTCAGTTGCGCTCGCAGCAGTTGTCGCGATTGTTGCTTGTTCGTCCGAGAAAAATACGCCGACGGATTACGTAGTCTCTGCACCGCTTTATGTAAGGGGTGCAAACGCTGACAACATCATGGGCACCCATCTCACGGGAAATGAAGAGCCTCTTCCCGTTGATCCGAGTCCGTCACTCTCAGACGGCGAAGGTCAGGCGATTTTCAGAATAAGCGGGACTCAGGTCGAGTTCCGCTTGATCGCTTCCAACATTCATAACGTGATCATGGCGCACATTCACTGCGACATTCCGGGATCGAATGGCCCAATCGCTCAGTGGCTCTTCCCGAATACTGCGACAGGCCCGGCACTCACTCCGCCCGGGATCACGTCGCAGAATGGAGTCCTTGCGAGCGGGACGGTTGACCTCGCTGGCGTGAGCTGCCCGGTTGAAGCGGCGCCGGGTGGACTCACCAACCCGGCCAATGGCGTTCCGCTATTGACAGCGATGCGTAACGGATGGACATACGTGAATGTCCACACCAACGATGGAGTCGCTCCGACCAACACAGGGCCAGGCGATTTCCCCGGCGGCGAAATTCGCGGACAGCTCGACAGCGGAAACTAGGAAATCGAGCGACCAGGGAAACACGCCTTTGACGGCAGTGTTTCCCTGGCCACTCGTGTTCCTTGTTCTCACCGCACTCGGTGCGGTCATGCTGCGCGGCGGATATGCGCACTACGAGGGCCAGTTTTTTCTCGTCAATTACCTCGACGCACGAGAGCCATTCTCGAAGTTGTTCAGCGCGCACTTCAATGAATGGGACTGCTATCAGGGACGAGAGCTCAGTTTTTTCTTTGGCTGGATCGACGCTGAGATCATTCGCTATTCAGCGCGTCTTGGCTGGGTTCACCTCTATTCGGCAACACATTTCATTGGGCTCTTTGCACTAGCCAATTTGCTGTGGCGTGCGCTACCACGAATTTTCCCGGCGTTGTCGCGAACATATGCCGGACTGATTGTCGGTCTTCTTCTGACAACGCCCGCGGCAATCTTTTCCGGTTACTACTACCGGCCTGCGAAGATTCTTGCCGCGTTCTTTCTAGTGGTGCTGCTGTCACTCATTGCGAAAATGCGTGAGAACAACTGGGTGCTTCGACCGGTGTGGCTCGTTTCGCTTGGCATAGCCGCAACTCTCATGGG
>DASROK010000014.1:0-5799 GCA_035646915.1 Gemmatimonadaceae bacterium | reverse complement strand
GACTTATGCAGGTGATGCCTTTTCACGCCGGGAAGTGGAAGGCTTGTCCCTCGAAGGACCTGGCAGACATCGATTCCAACATCTGCTATGGAACCAGCATTCTGGCAGACCTTGTGAGGCGGTCGCCGTCGATGAAGGCCGCCCTGCAGCGCTATAACGGCTGCGTGAGGGGCACAAATACGCCTAACTGCTACACGTACTCCGGCAAGGTAATGAAGTACGCTGATCAGGCAGCGTCGGCGATGCTGTCGGTCCCGATACCGCTGGGGCTCAATCCGGCAGAGTAGGTAACGAATGACAACTGGAATGCTGAATTCTGAATGCTGACAAACCACGGGGGGAACATCACAAACATGTTCTCCGCTTTTAGTCAGAATTCAGCATTCAGCATTCCAGTTCCCGTTGCCCTAAGGCATCAATCCGGTTAATGTATTACGTGTTGCATTAACGACATTACCGGAATAGGTATGGCTGATTGGATCGGCCGGGACCTCGAAAAGCTGCGAAAGCTTCGAGGCCTCAGGCGCGAAGATGTCGCCGCTCAGCTCCCTGTCCCAGTGTCACCGTCGACTATCCGTAACATCGAGCATGACGTCCATTACAACGTCTCGCTCGAGCTGTTGCGCCAGATAGCCGCGGTGCTTGGCGCAGAGGTGCGCATAACGCTCGAAACCGTTCCTGAACAGGACGCGGGGGAGGTGCCGTTGGGCAAGCGTATCGTTGATAACGAGTACTTCATCAGGTACATCCGGGCACGTTATCCGGACTGCCCTCTGACGAACTCGCAGATCGGACGTCGCATGTGGAGCTTTGCAGCCTCGCATGGGGCGGAGCTTGTCCGTGAGCGCAAGCAGCTCAAGAAAGCGGATCCGTCAGCTGGTACAACGCTGCATCCGTCGCCGACAACGGCGGCCGAATATCAGGTGTGGGAGAAGGATTTTGTGGCGCTCGAGCGGTTTGCTGACCGCCTCGGACGCGCTTTTTCCGACGGAAAAGGGGGAGTTCTTGTACCAGCGGCCTGACGGCGGCCTCTCGAAGGTCACGCCGGGAAAAACCAGCCTCAAGTTCGTGCAGTCGCCCGAACAGGTAGAAGGTCTTTATCGCTCGCGCTTCCGAAAAGCGCTGGGCTCTGCTGTTCAGGCAATGGCGCTTAGCGTTTTGCTTGCCGGTGGAACCGTATACACCATTCAGCATCAGCATCCGGAATTCACGCGACCCGCGGCGCTGCTGGAGATGCCGGCCGCGGTGATCAGTGCGCCAAAGCCATCGGAAGATCCGTTCAGGATCGGCCAGGTGCTTCGTCACTACACCCGAAATGGTGAGGTTGCAGATCGAATTGCGCAGGCTGTCGTCACCGAAGGCCGGCGAAATAAGATCGACCCGACACTTCTCGTGGGCGTGATGCTCGTCGAGACGGATAACCTCAATCCTCGCGCGCGCAGCTTTGTTGGCGCTCGCGGGTTGATGCAGGTGATGCCGTTTCATCGGGGACGCTGGGGGTGCAAGACGAGAGACCTGTACGACATCGAGGGCAACATCTGTCACGGCGTGAGCGTTCTCGCCGATGCAATCAAGCATGCGCCGAATCTTCGCGTTGCGCTGCAGCGCTACAACGGCTGCGTTCGCGGCACGAATACACCGGGATGCAGCAGCTACTCCCGCAAAGTTCTGCGCGCGAAAAGCATCACCGACCAGCAGCTCCTCACCACTGTAACTGACAGGTCGGTCCAGCAGCCTTAGACTTCACGGCGTGAAACCATCGCCTGCTGGCGTATTAGGTCTCAGTCTACTCGGGATTTCCTTCGCCGGCCCGCTGACGAAGCTGTCATATGCGGACCCCCTTGTTGTTGCAGCATGGCGGCTGCTTTTCTCACTGATAATCGTTGCAATCGCGCTCCTTCTCACTGGAGAATGGAGAGACTGGCGACGGCTCACCCTTCGCGATGCTGGATTCGCTGCCGCCGCCGGGATTGCTCTTGCGCTTCACTTCTGGGCGTGGAATGCGTCACTGCACCTGACGACGATTGCGGCATCAGTCACGCTGGTGAACATGCAGCCGGCTTTCATTGTCGCCATATCGGCGGTGTTCCTGCGCGAAATACCAACGCGAAAGCAGCTTCTTGGTATTGCCATAGCGATCGGCGGAGCACTGCTCATCGCCGCACCAGCGTGGAGCGAAGCCAAGGAGACTCGCAACACCGTAGTCCTCGGCGATCTTCTCGCACTCTCCGCCGCGGTCACTGCGGCGATCTATTACAGTATCGGCCGTCATCTCCGGCATCGATTCGGACTCTGGTCTTACGTCGGTCTCGCGTACACGGCGTGCGCTGTCACTCTATTGATCGCCACGCGCGCGACGCACGTGCCAATGACTCCACAGCCTCAGCGCGAGATTGCGATTTTTGTCGCGCTCGCAGTCGGGCCGATGCTCCTGGGTCACACAGGGATGAACTGGGCTCTCAAGTACATGCCGGCTTATGTCGTCAACCTCGTCACACTCGGCGAGCCCGTGGGAGCCACGATGCTCGGCGCATTGCTTCCAGGAATCAGGCAAATCCCGCCGGCGCTCACACTGGCTGGTGGAGCGGTTGTCCTGACAGGCGTCTACATCGCGGCGCGCGGCACGGTGTCCACCGACAAAACCACTGCGTAATTTTCAGGTTGCGCCTGCTTCCCACAATTCATCGAGACTCATGCATCTCCTGCGAAACGCGTTTATCGCTGCACTTCTCCTTCCGCTCTCAGCTCTCCCGGCACAATCCAGAATTACTTCACCTCTCAGGGAGTTCGGCCATAACATCGGCGACGATTATTTCCTCGCGAATTATCAGCAGCTCCTGAAATACTGGGATAAGCTCGACCGCGAATCCGACAGAATGCGGGTCGTGCGAATCGGATCGTCGGCGGAGGGACGGCCGATGGTGATGGCAATCATCACTGCGCCGGAGAATTTCCGGAATCTCAATCGCTATCAGGAGATTGCCTCGAAGCTTGCGCATGCCGAAGGATTGAACGAGCAGCAAGCCAGGGCGCTCGCGAAAGAGGGGAAAGCAGTTGTGTGGATCGACGGCGGCCTGCATGCAACTGAAGTGCTTGGCGCGCAGCAGCTGATTCAGTATGTGTACGAGATGGTCAGCAAGACCGATCCCGAGACGATGCGATTCCTGCGTGATGACATTCTGCTCGCCACTCTCGTGAATCCGGATGGAATGGATCTCGTCTCCAACTGGTACATGCGTGATTCGGTGGATAAGAACCGATCGACGAGCGGGATTCCTGTCCTGTATCAGAAGTACGCTGGCCATGACAACAATCGCGACTCATACATGGCGTCGCAGCCGGAAACGCAGGCAGTGGACAGCATCCTTTATCGCGCATGGTATCCGCAGATTGTCTACAATCATCATCAGACTGGGCCCGCGGGAACTGTGATCTTCGCGCCGCCGTTTCGCGATCCGTTCAACTACAACTTCGATCCGCTCATTCCTGTCGGAATCGACCTTGTCGGAGCAGCGATTCACAGCCGCTTCATCCAGGAAGGAAAACCCGGCTCGACAATGCGAAGCGGCTCGAGCTACTCCACGTGGTGGAACGGCGGACTTCGCACGACAGTTTACTTCCACAACATGATCGGCCTTCTCACCGAAGCGATCGGCAATCCAACGCCAATCGAGATCCCGCTCGTGCCCGACAGATTGTTGCCGAGCAGTGCGAATCCTTTTCCGATTCTGCCTCAGAAATGGCATTTCGCGCAGTCGATCCAGTATGAGCTTTCCGCAAACCGCGCGGTGATGGACATCGCCTCGAAATACCGTGAGGACTTTCTCTTCAATGCGTGGAGGATGGGACAGAATTCAATCGACCGCGGCAGCCGCGATTCGTGGACCTTGAAGCCATTGCGGGTCGATGCGGTGAAGAAGGCGGTGCCGGCAGACCGTGGCGGACGCGCCATTACAGGAGATCCGTCGAAGTACATCGCCATCCTCGAAGACAGGGAGGCGCGCGATCCACGCGGCTATATCATCCCGTCGGATCAATCCGATTTTGCAACGGCTGTGCGATTCATTAATACTCTGGTAAAGAATGGAATCACGATCCATCGCGCGACGTCGGCATTCAGTGTTGCCGGCAAGTCGTATCCTGCGGGGTCGTACGTCGTGAAGACCGCGCAGGCGTTCAGGCCTCACGTGCTCGATATGTTCGAGCCGCAGAATCATCCTGACGACATTCCGTATCCCGGTGGCCCGCCAACTCCGCCCTATGACAATGCCGGGTGGACACTGGCTTATCAGATGGGTGTGAAGTTTGATCGAATTCTCGATCCATTCAACGGACCATTTGAGAAACTCGCTGGATTCGCGCCGGTTCCCGCTGCTGCAGCTCCGGTCACTGCAGCATGGTATTCACTCGGTCGGGAGACGAACGATGCGTACGCGGCAGTGAACCGCCTGCTGAAGGCGGGGCAGGAGGTTTACAGTCTGTCGCAGGCGCCGGGGACCTTTTTCATTCGATCGAGCGCGAATACACCGTCACTGGTCAGTGCGATCGCAAAGGAGCGAGGTCTCAGCTTTATTCCCGTTTCCAGCGCGCCGGAAATGAGCAAGCTCAAGCGGCTTCATGTTCCCCGCGTCGCGTTATGGGATGTATACGGAGGCGAGATTTCATCTGGATGGATGAGGTTTGTCTTCGACCAGTTCGAGTTTCCCTACGATGTTGTGTATGCAAATGACATCGACAATTCCGATCTGAGCGCGAAGTACGATGTGCTCATTCTTCCCGATGGCGCAGTGCTGTCTGCGGCGCCCGATTCCGCGCTGAGCTTTCAGTCTCGATCTCAGCCTGCTCCGGAAAAGATTCCGGAGCAGTATCGCTCACATCTGGGAAGAATCACAGTCGCGAAATCACTGCCGCGCATAAAGTCGTTCGTCGAGAACGGTGGAACGCTGCTCGCCCTCGGCGATGCTGCAGAGATTGCATACCGGCTCGAGCTGCCGTTGAGCGACGCTGTTGTGGGTGAAGACGACAAGCCGCTTCCGCGATCGAAATACTACGTTCCCGGATCTGTTCTTTCTGTCGCAGTCGACAACACGAACCCAATCGCGTGGGGCGCAGCGCAGCGCGCTGACATCTTCTTCGACAACAATCCTGCGTTTCGAATCAAGACTTCAGGCGTGGATCGCGGCGTTCATCGGGTTGCGTGGTTCGACAGTCCAGCACCACTTCGCAGTGGATGGGCATGGGGACAGAAAGTCCTCGATGGCGCGGCAGAGATCGTAACTGTGCCTTTGGGCAAGGGAACTGTCGTGCTGTATGGACCCCAGGTGCATTTCCGGGGTCAGACACATGGGGCCTTCAGGTTTCTCTTTAACGGCATCTACTTCGGCCAGCTCGACTAGACATGAAAGCACTTCTCCCAGGCTTGCTCGTTGTCGTAACGGGCTGCTCGGCGGCGATTCAATCCACGGAAGAATCGGCTGAGGAGGTAAAGGCGTCACCGGCGGTCTCGTCCTCGAGTGAGCTCATCACGGAAATGCACGACCGCTACGCGGACAACTGGTATCGCAGCCTTCGCTTTGTTCAGTCAAATACGTTCTACACGCAATCCGGTGGAGAACAAAAATCGCGATGGGTCGAACATCTTTCAGTGCCGGGAAAGCTTCGAATCGACTTTGAGCCGCTTTCGTCCAAAAGCGGATTGCTCATCCTCAACAATCGCGTAACGACATTCGACAACGGAAAGCGAGTCGACTCACGCCGGTCGATTCAGGCAATACTGACGCTGACTTCGGATGTCTATGC
>DASROK010000013.1:0-17194 GCA_035646915.1 Gemmatimonadaceae bacterium | reverse complement strand
AGATACTGGATTATTCCTGTGATTCCGCGATGCGCGCCCCAGTGAAGAAGGATCTTCAGCACGTTCATGTCGATCTCGATGACAATGGCGATGACAAGAACAATGTCATCGAATTCATGAACACACATGAGTCGGGCTGCTCTCAGGCCGCAATCATCGGGGAAACGAAGTTTGCCAATGACAGGCTCATTTCGCTTGGAGACGATGCCTACATCACGCTGAAGGAGATCAATCCTTCCATTCAGCGATCGATGAGAATCACGCGGCGCGAAAATGGAACGATCGAATTCGCCTCGATGATCAATGGAAGATCAGTTCCATTCGACGATTCGATGCGTGCGTGGCTCAGCCGGTTTCTTCCCGACGTTCTTACCGAGGCGTCGATTGGTGTTCCGGAGCGTGTGGCGCGTGATGTTGCGCGTGGTGGAGTCGACGCGGCGCTCGACAGAATCAGTCACATCAAGAGCACTCTCTCGAAGAAGAACCATTACGAGGCGCTTCTCGACATGAAGCCGCTGACGGACGCCGAATACAGTAAGATCTCACGGCACGCGTCACTGACACTCGCGAGCTCACCCACAGATCTCGGCGAAGTTCTTGGACGGATCGCGGCCGGTCCAGCGAAAGGCACAAAGGGACTTGGCAAAGCAGTAGCGCGACTTGGCGAAGCTCAGCAGGTGCTGAGCGATGCACTCAACACTGCGCTCGACAAGAGCAAGTCGAGCGGAGACAGCGCAAGCACGCTGACGCAGTACGGTGTCACGGACGATCCGGACATGATGCTGATGGCACTTCGCGGAGCGAAGGAGCTCTCGAGCGACACCGATAAGCGCATTCTTCTTCAAACGCTGGCTCCGGGTTCGCTTCGCCGAAAAGATCCTGCACTGAGAAAAGCATTTTTCGATGTTGCCGACACGTTCTCATCGGATTCGGACCTTCGCGTTGTTCTCGTCGCCGCACTTCCCTACGGACACTCGGACTACGACGTCACATCGAACGTGTTGCGACTTGTCGGAGATAGAATGAGCTCTGACAGTGACAGGCGCGTCGTGCTCGTGAGCGCCGTTGAACAGAGACTCATCAAGAATGAGCAGCAGCGCAAACAGTTCATGACTGCAGCAAAAACTATTACCTCGGATGACGAATACCGCGTGGTCATGCAGGCGGCGTTCAAACAGTGACCTTCAACCGGATGTACTCCTCGATGCGATCAATGAGATTTGCCGTGCCCGTAAGTGCTGTTTTTCTAGCACTCATTCCAGTTCGCGTGCATTCGCAAAACACGACGGCAGGTCGCAGTGCTGCGCCAACGCCTGCAACAGCACGACCGGCTGTAACGACAGCCAAAGCAGCACGTGCTTCCGCGCCACCGGTGATCGATGGATCGGATGCGGATGCAGTGTGGGCAAACGCGGAGCTGATTACGGACTTCCGAACATTCGAGCCGGTTGATGACGGCGAGCCGCGATTCAAAACTGAAGCGCGCGTAGTCAACGACGCAGACAATCTTTACGTGCTGGTCCGCGCATTCGATCCGCATCCGGACAGCATCATCAGCCTCCTGAGCAGGCGCGATGTAAAAACACAAAGCGATCAGATCAAGGTCATGGTCGACTCATATCACGATCGCCGCACAGGCTACGAGTTCGCGGTGAATCCCGCGGGAGTGAAGCGCGACTACTACCTGTACGATGACGTTCGCGAAGACGGATCGTGGGACGCAGTGTGGGACGTTGCGACGCGCATCGATTCGCTTGGATGGGTTGCTGAATTTCGTATTCCATTGTCACAGCTCCGTTATCCCCGACTCTCGACCAACACGTTCGGCTTCATGATCATGCGCGATCTCGCTCGCACTAACGAGCGGTTCAGCTGGCCTGCATACAGGAGACAGCGTCCCGGCGTTGCATCGCAGTTCGGAGAAGTATCAGGACTTGAAGGCCTCGGTGCACCACGCCGCCTCGAGATCGCTCCTTATGCCGTTACGAAGAATGTCAGCAAGCGTGATGCAGGCGGATTCGGAAGATCTCAGAAGCAATCGCTCGGAGCGGATCTCAAATACGGTTTGTCATCAAACCTGACTCTCGATGCGACAGTGAATCCTGATTTCGGCCAGGTTGAAGCCGATCCCGCAGTTCTCAATCTCACCGCGTTTGAGTCGTTCTTCGAGGAACGGCGTCCATTCTTCCTCGAAGGCACGGGCATCTTCCAGTTCGACCCGAATTCAGCTCAGCTTTTCTATCCGCGCCGCATCGGTCGCTCGCCTCAGCTCGCCGGACTCGTTGATGATCCGAACGCAATCGTTCCCGGATCGTCAACAATTCTTGGCGCAGCGAAAGTCACCGGCCGCCTGTCCAGTGGAACGTCGCTCGGTCTGATGACAGCACTGACGCAGAAGGAGACAGTCGGCTCAGCGGTTGTCGAGCCGCAGACCGAATACGGAGTGGCTCGTCTTTCTCACGATTTCAGAAAAGGTGAGAGCGCGATCGGTTTCATGCTGACAGAGGTCAACAGGCAGCTGAATGAAACGACCGATGATTTCCTGCGGCGCAATGCAACGGTTGGCGGTCTCGATTTACGTCATCGTTTTGCAAAAGGAAAATTCGAAGCAACCTCATCGCTGGCGTTGAGCAAGGTGAGTGGAGCTGCGGCAGCGATTGCGCGCACGCAGCGCTCGAGCGTACACCTCTATCAGAGACCGGATTCGCGTCTCGACTACGACCCAGAGCGAACTTCCCTTGACGGCAGCGCAATCGCCGGCCGTTTCGACAAAGTCGATGGCATTTTTCGCGGCGGACTGTCATATCAGCGGGTGAGCCCGGGGTTCGAAGCGAATGACATCGGCTTCCTCTCACAGGCCGATCAGCAGACTGCTGTTGGATACGTGAGCCTGCGGACTCCGCAGCCTAAATCATTTTACCGTCGAGCCTCGGCACAACTGACACTCTTCAGTCAATACAATACCGATGGAATGGCGACAGCGCGCACGCCTGAGCTTGATGCAGACGTGACGTTCAGGAATTCGTCTTCGTTCTCGATCTCCATGTGGACGGACAACGCAGGGCCGGTCTATTGCGATCGATGTGCGCGTGGAGGCCCTGCTCTCAGAGTCTCTCCGTCCAGCTCTGTTCTAATCAACCTCGCGAGCGATCCACGCGGGACGTTGCAGAAACAGTTCGCCGCGATCTACACGACAGCCGATGGAGGCCGCTCGCAGCTGTGGCGCGTTCGCCCGTACGTCATTCTTCGCGCAGCGAGCAACATCAACGTCGAGCTTGGGGGACGATATCAGAAGAATCACGACAACACCCAGTGGTACACGAACATCGGTGCGATTGGATCACCTGATGCGCACTACCTGTTCTCGTACTTGAATCAGGATCTCCTCAGCTTCCAGTCGCGTTTCAGCTACACCGCGACTCCGAATCTTTCGCTGCAGGTATATGCCGAGCCGTTCGTGACCATGGGAACGTACACGAACATTCGCGAGCTGGACCAACCGCGCTCGTCTGACTACGGCAACAGATTCAAGCCTTACGACCTCGGCGAAGATGCTGGTGGATTCAACTCGAAACAGTTCAACTCCAACGTGGTCTTGCGTTGGGAGTATCGTCCCGGATCTGCGCTGTTCGTTGTGTGGTCGCAGGGACGATTGCAGGACGATCGTCATCTCGGAGGTGATTTCGTTCCCGGACGCGACTACAGGGATCTTTTTTCGACGCGGCCCGAAAACACGTTCCTCGTGAAGGCATCCTACTGGTTCAGCCTTTAAAAGCTGATCCAGTAGTTCACCTTCAAGGCGAAAACGTTATCGCCCGTCGCAGTGATCGCATCGATCAGGCTTCCCGGGCGAACAAGAGCGCCCGAGGTGGTCTGGTCGCCGCGATTCTGCTGCCAGACGAGAAACGCGGTGCTTCCAGGGCGCCATTCCCATCGAACGACAAAGTTGCTGCGCATGCTGAGCACATTGAAATCTCTGACTGGAAGCGTGAATCGCGCGGCTTGATCGGTGACAACGATCGAGTCGTTGCCGAATCGAGTGATCGTTGTTCCGTCGGTGCCGTACTCGCGAAGAGTGTAACTGCGTGCGCGGGGAAGCTCGCCGATTCTGTAAAAGCGGCCGCTCGAAGCGAATGGTTCAGCGTATGTCTGCAATGTGAGGTTGGGACCGAGCGCATAGTTCAGGCGGAATTGCATGGACAGCTGGCTTTGCTCGATGAACGAAAAGATGTAGCGCTGCCCAAAGGTCGCCGCCGATCCACCTGACATGGTCGTGTAGAACTGTCGCGCGTTCACCGTTCTCAGGTAGAAAGGATCAGCAGAAAGCTCGATTCGATTTCCCGGACGGAACGAAAGGCTTCCGCTCACCGCCGCAGTCCATCCACCCATTCTGTCGCCGGCAACAGAAGGCGCCACGCGCCACTGTGTTTTTTTTCTCGGATCTCCGGAAAATCCGGCATCTATTGCCCAACTCGCGCCGTATCCCATGAGCGGTCCGCCGCGCGTCAGATTGTCCAGCAAAGCGTCAGGCAGATAGCTGACCTGCAATCCTGAAGTCCAGAAATTCGACCATGTGAGATTCGAGAACACCTGCATGAATGCCTGCTGACGCACACCGCCGTAGTTCCATTCGTTGAAGTTATTTGCGCCGAGGTCCCAGTAGCGAAGGCGCTTGCCAGGATCAGTGTGGCGGTATCGCCCGCCGATATTGATCCCGCGATCATCAGCCGCTCCGATTCGTCCGGCGTCGTTGATCTCGAGCCCCGGCGATTCACCGTATATGCTCGCCTGCCACAGCCACTTTCCTGCGTTCTTGTTCGCCCCGATGCTCGTGTACGTTCCGTTCAGCGAATGACTCGATGGATCGAGCTTCGCATACGGCGCATCAGGACGTCCGAAAAAATGAGCCGACGATTGCTGAATACGAGCGATCGCCGCCGTGTCACCAGTGACGTGGCTGAACCCTACGGTTCCTATCGCCTGGTATTCTCCATTTCTGAATCGCAGCCGCCACTCGGCCGCACCGGCCAGTGCATTTCGGGAAAACAGATCTGCTAGAGGTGTTCCGCTGTCGAGATCGCGATGCACATTCGTGAAAATCACACCTGCAGTCGACCTGTTCTTACCGAACTCCTGCTGCAGACGCATTACGCCGAAGCTCGTCAGAGGTTCGACAACGTCGTTGCCGAACTGGTCGCTCGATTGAATGAAGGTCCGCGCATGTTCACTTCCGGTCAGTGCGCCCAGTGCTCCGACTGACAGGCCTGAGTGCAATCGCCCGGTAATTTTTGCGGCGCCTTTGATCGTAGTGTTGACGACAGGTTCGACGAAGTCAGCAGGCGGACTGTAGCGCGGAGCCTGTCCGATTCTTCGCGATACGAAGAACGAGAGCTGGTTGGCGCGCAGCAGTTGCGCGCCTTCGACAAAAAACGGCCTGCGTTCCGGAAAAACTGTCTCGAAGGCGCTGAGATTTACTTCCGCAGGATCGGCTTCGACCTGACCGAAATCCGGATTGATAGTTGCGTCGAGAGTGAGGCTTGGGCCCAGTCCAACTTTGAGATCACCGCCAGTCCTCACCTCAGCCGATCGTCGCTCGACAAATGGGTTGCCAGGTTCAGGGTTGCCAAGGACCTGCGCACTGCTGGCTACATAGGGGAGAAGCTCCACGCGACGTGCGTGCTCGATGTGCTCGATTCCCCGGAGCTCGGCGAAGCGTGACGCCCAGCCTGTTTCATTCCGTCGAACAAGAACGAGATAATCCTGTTCATTTCTCGACGGAATGATCCGCGTGAGATTGACTCCCCAGACCTGGGATGGCGCGCTGTTGAATCGAAGCTGCGTAAACGGAATTCGAATCTCGGCGGTCCATCCTGAGTCAGTGACCTGCGTTGCTGTTTCCCATACCGGGTCATACAGATAGTCGCGATCACTTTGTGCGTCGGTAGCATGGAGATAGTCGATGCGCACTCCGGCGGCCGTGACTCCAAATGAGTAGGCGGTCCGGCGATCGTGGTACGTATCGAGCGAGACGACGAGCTGTTCGGAGGTACTTTCACGATCGCGTCTCGTGACGAGCGCGCGAACGGGAGTGGACGGTGCTGCGCTCATTCGCGCGCCGATGTAAAGAGCGGAATTGTCGTACACGAACGCGACTCGAGTTTCGGCGTCAGGCCGTGCACCTTCAGTGGGTTCCCGCTGGGTGAAGCTGCTCGTCCAGGCTGCGGTCGCCCATGCTGCGTCATCGAGTCGCCCGTCGAGCTGCGGCGCGGTTCCGTTTATCCGCGCAGCAATGATTTGCGCGTGCATCGAACGGCCGTACAGGCCCATCGCGATGGTAAATGCCAAAATTTTGGCACCTCGGGCTGCAAGAACAGACTGTGCAGAGGTCATGGTTATTTCAGTCGCTGAATTGCGTTCAATGCCTGATCGCGCACGATCGAGCGAGGATCTGTCTGGGCCACCTGCCTCAGGGATGGAAGCGCGCGGCGATCGCCAATCGATGCGAGCGCATCGACAGCAGAAATTCGCACCTGCCAGTAGTCATCGAGGAGCAGGCTGATCAAGGGATCTACTTCGCTCGAGCCGGCAATTCTCTGGAGTCCTGCGGCCGCGTGCATGCGAACCCGCCAGTTCTCGTCCTTCAGTGCAGCTCGCAGCGCATCCGTCGCTTCTTTGTCTCTCGATTCTCCGAGAGCCCAGGCTGCGTAAGCCCGTACGCGCCAGTCCGGAGCAGTGAGTGATTCCTTCAGCGCGTTCATCAACATTCCGTTTCGAACGAGCGTGAGTGCCCACTCTGATCGTTCCTTTACGAGATCGGCCGGATGCTGTTTGACGTGTTCTGTGACAGTGTTGCGGAATCGCGCAATAAGTGCCTTGTCGCGCATTCCCTGAATCTTTTGATCTGTGAATCGAGAGAGCAGATCGTCGGGAATTACAACACGAACCCGCTCGCCGGTTGGATCATCTTCAGGAAGATTCTGATACTCGCCTTGTTCGTCGGGATTTGGATTCGGGTTGTAGGAAGGATTCGGATTTGGATTGTATGAAGGGACTGGATTTGGATTGTATCCAGGATCTGGATCTGGATTTGGATTCGGCTTGGGATCAGGGGACACGAGCGGAGCGTTCGAATAGCTCACTGGCATGTCGCTCACGTCTGCGGTTGCTTTCGCTCCACGCTTGAGCTCCACAATCCCTCGACCTGTGCGAATGGTCAGCATGCCGCCGCCCTGGCCAACCGATCCAGTGCTTCGCTGCTTGCCCTTCCACTTGTTCTTCTCCGATGAAAACTCAGACTTGATCTGACCATCTCCGGTTTCCATCTGTACAAGCATGTTCGCATCTGAAGGAGCGACTACTGTCACATCTCCCTTCTCGGTGAAGAACTCGAGATCCTGCTTCCATGATCTGCGTCCGAATTCTGCCGAGATGGAGCCGATGCGCGTGCTTGCTTCTGCGAGATCGCTTGTCACGATGCTGATGTCACCGCGGTCTGAAGTTCCCCACACGTAGCTCTTCACGCCTTCGACAGCGATGTTGCCGCGATCGACGTGGGCGGAGACTCCAACACCCGCGGGAACCTTTACGAGGAAATCAACCCGGATGTCTGGAACACCGTGCTTTAGCGTAGCCCGATCAGTCTCACATGGACGCTCTGCCTTTGTCGCTGCAGCAATGACACAGAACTGCGGTCCGTTCGTTCCATTCTCCATCGCGATCTGATACGCGTTCCTGTCACCCGATTTTCTGACGGCGATAATCTCTACTTCATTGCTGTTCGAAAGCTCAGCGCGCATGTCGCCGTATGCCGCGAGAAGCTCAACCCATTGTCCGCCCGGTACGATTCCTTTCCACCGGAAAGTGTCGGGCGGCCCTTCGTTCGTTGACGCGTCCCGCCACGGACGCATTGCAGATAGCGGAACGATGGCGAGAGCAAGCAGCGCCACAGTAAGAGAGCGCGCGAATCTTGTTGGCTGCCAGCGTCCGACCGGGATCTCCGCGAGTATTGCCTGAAGCCGTCCCTCGAGTTGAGAGGGTCGCGCCATTGCGACCGCCGCTGCAATTGCAGGTGCGGCAGGTGCTCTGCATGTGCGCGCAATGTCCAGCAGGTGCTCAGCGTAGTCGAAAGCGTTAACACCGATGTCTATTACCTGCTCATCGCAGGCGAGCTCGCGCTCTGAACGAAGTTTCCGCGCCGTGTACCAAACGCCCGGATGGAACCAGTAAACCGCGCAGCAGAGCTGAGCGACAATCTGCGTGAGGCAGTCGTTGCGCTTGATGTGCGCGAACTCGTGGAGCAGTACGACTCTGCGGCGATCGTCGTCCCACCCATTCGCGCCCGCAGGCAGAACTACTACAGGCCGAATCACGCCCCAGGTCGCCGGCATTACTGCGGCCCTGCTCGAGAACAGTCGAACGCGGCGACTGAGACCCAGCTCGTCAGCAACATTCTTTGCGAGCCTGTTCCATTCATCGCTCTCGACGAGAGTTGCATTGCTCGCAAATCGCCTGAGTGTAAGAATGCCGCCGGCAATGGCAATCAATCCCGCTGCAAGCCCGCCGATCCAGATGAGAGCAAGTGAATCGAGCGGCGAGCGTTCGTTGTGCGGTGCGTGGATCGATCGATTGGAAGCAACAGCTGCAGAAGCTGGCTCCCGGGTTACTTCTGCTGGCTGATCTGAAGCTTCCTTCAGCGACAGCGTACGATCGATCATGGGTACTGCAGGGCTTCCCACCGCGACTGGCTTCTGGGACGATATCGTCGGCAGAACACCAAGGTTCCACCGCGGCAGCACCAGGGTCAGCGCCGGAATGGCGAGCAGCGCAACAAGCGTAAAGCTCCAGAGAAGATGCCGCATCGATGCGGTTGCTCCGCGCAGCGTAAGCATCGAGGCGGAAACAGCGGCGATCAGCAGCGTTCCTTTGAGCAGAACCTCCGTCGCGACAGCCGCGCTCGTACTGTCGAATGTCATTTCGAACGCTCCTGTCTTTTGCGTGCCTTCGCGATCAATCCTGCAAGCCGTCCCAGCTCCGCATCGGTGAGCTCTGAGCCCGGGCGATCGATAAGTGTGGCCATTGCCTGCTCTGCTGATCCATCGAAAAATGTTTTCACTACGTGACTGATCACCGACTGCCGAGCCTGTTCTCTGTCGACAACCGCGCGATAGACATAACGGAGCCCATCCTGCTCGTGTGTCAGATGTCCCTTGTCTTCCAGGATCCGCAGCATCGTGCGCACCGCCGTCGAAGTCGGCGGATCAGGCAGGTCACCCGTAATCTCGGCGGCAGTTGCGGAGCCGCGGCGGTAGATCACGTCCATGATCTGTCGCTCGCGTCGGCTCAGGTCCAGCGGTGGTGATTTACGGGTCATGCGGTCTCCTGACCTCAGTCTCAAGTCTCCAGCCTGCCAAGAATTTGGCACCTGCCAAAATATTGGCAGGGTGCAGAAAGCTGTCAAGCGCCTTCATTTTCTTTCGCGACATGAACAACCGCCGGGCATGGATCATCGCCATTACTATGGTAGTGACGTTCGTTGTCATTCGGTCGATGATGCAGCTGTCGCCCGATTCCGACTTCAACGTCGGGCGATACAATATCCATCACCTCTTCACCGGACTTCTTCTGATTACCGCGGGCGGAATTCCGGTCGCGCTCTTTCCGCGCAATTCGCTGGTGACTGATGCGATGGCGGCCGTATTCGGCGCCGGATTGTCGCTGGCACTCGATGAGTGGGTCTATCTCATTGCGACAGACGGCAGCAACGCTTCATATCTGCTGCCCGTTTCCCTTAGAGGCGGGATGGTTATGGTGGGCCTCGCCGTTGCCTACGTCGCGATACTTTATATGATCTCGAGAGACAAACAGCCCCCGTTCAACCCCTGAAGTGAGCAACTACATGAGCAGGTCTCGTACTCTGTTGGTGGCAGCCGTTGCAGCTGCTGTGTCGTCATCAGTCGTCATCGCCCAGTCGACACCGGCGACTCCGCGACCGCCACTGGTTCTCGCGGATCTCGACACAACCGTTAACGCGTGCACCGATTTCTATCAGTACGCCAGCGGTGGGTGGCTCAAGGCAAACCCTGTCCCCGCCGCATTCTCGAGCTGGGGTCCGTTCCAGGAATTGCGTGAGAGCAACTTCCTGGTCATCAGGACGATTCTCGACAACGCTGCAAAGGCCGCGGCGACCACAAAAGACCCCGATACGCGCAAGCTCGGTACTTTCTATGGCAGCTGCATGGATTCGGCGGCAGCCGAAGTTGCCGGAGCCAAGCCGCTCGAGCCTGAGCTTGCTCGCATCAACGCAATCTCGAATCGCACGCAGCTCAACGCCGCAATCGCGCACTTACAGGCGGCGGGAATGTCGCCCTTGTTCAGTTTCGGGACAGAGCAGGACCCAAAGAACAGCTCAGTGGTTATCGTCGCGCTGAACCAGGGCGGTCTCGGACTCCCGAACCGTGATTACTACACAAAGACCGACGCGAACTCGCAGAAAATTCGCGATGCGTACGTCGCGCACATTGCCAGGACTTTCGAGCTGCTCGGAAAGCCTGCAGCAGATGCGCAGTCAATGGCGACGAAGGTGATGGCGCTGGAGAATACCCTGGCGCTTGGATCGCGAACACCGGTGCAGCTTCGCGACCCGATCGCAAACTTCAACATGATTCAGGTTGCAGCGCTCAATGATTCGACGCCGGCGTTCAACTGGAACACCTTCATGTCGGCAATGGGCGTTCGTGGTGTGACGGCGATCGACGTGGGACAGCCCGAGTATTTCAAGGCGGCGAATGCCGCGCTCACGAACATTCCTCTCGATGACTGGAAGGCTTACCTGACGTGGAGACTCGCTGCTCGCTCCAGCTCATACTTGAGCAGTGCGTTCGTCAACGAAGATTTTTCGTTCGCCCAGAAGCTCACTGGTGCGCGCACACTTCAGCCGCGCTGGCGGCGCTGCCTGACCGTTGCGGACAATGTGCTTGGCGACGCACTCGGAAAGGAGTACGTGAAGATTGCATTCACTCCTGCCGCGAAGGCACAGGCAATCGACATGATCGAGAACCTGCGTGCATCGATGCGCGAGAGAATCGTCAGCGCCGACTGGATGACCGAGGCCACGAGACAGCAGGCTCTAACCAAGCTGACGTCGCTCAACAAGAAGATCGGATACCCCGACGTATGGGAGGACTACACTGCTCTCAATGTCGTAAAGGGACCGTGGGGAACGAACTACCTCAACGCTCGCTCCTACGCCGTGCGTCGCGACCTCGACAAGCTGGGCAAGCCGGTAGATCGCAACGAGTGGTTCATGACGCCGCCAACAGTCAATGCGTATTTCGATCCGGCAAAGAACGAAATCGCATTTCCTGCCGGGAGACTTCAACCTCCGTTCTTCCATGCTTCGTACGACCTGGGCGCAAATTACGGGGGAGTGGGCGGCACGATCGGCCACGAGATGTCGCATGCGTTCGATGATCAGGGCCGCCAGTACGACGCGAAGGGAAACTTGATCGACTGGTGGACTGCTGATGACGCAAAGAACTACACGGAGCGCGCCAAGGTCGTTGAGGATCAGTACAGCGCTTACACCGTTCTCGACAGCTTGCACGTGAACGGCAAGCTCACACTCGGCGAGAATCTCGCGGACGTTGTCGGCGTTTCAGTTGCGTACGATGCACTCGAGAAAGCGCTCGCTGGCAAGCCACGCACACTCATCGATGGATTCACGCCTGAGCAGCGCTTCTTCCTCGCATACGCGCAGGCACGCAGGAGCAATGCGCGAGATGAAGCGCTGCGTCTGCAGATTCAGACTGATCCACATTCACCGGGACAGTTCAGGGTGAATGGCCCGTTGTCGAACATGCCTGAGTTCGCACGTGCATTCGGATGCAAGGATGGTGATCCGATGGTTCGCTCGATGAGAGCGCGCATCTGGTGACGGAGCCGGCGCAGAGCACAGTTACATGTCCGCAGTGCGGCAGATTGAATGCTGCGGACGCCGTGTTCTGCGCCAACCCCGACTGCCACAAGGCGCTCGGGGAGTTTCGCTATGCAGAAGAGGAGATTGCGCGCGAGTCGCGAGTGCACGAAAAGATTGCCGACAATGTTGCAGCGTTCATCGGCAATCCATACTTCATAGTAGTTCACGCGGTGTGGTTTCTTCTGTGGATTGCGGTGAATACCGGCGTGATTACAGTCTCCCGGATGTTCGACGTTTACCCGTTCGGACTTCTGGGAATCATTCTTTCGATTGAAGCGATTTTCATTACCGGCTTTCTTCTCATCAGCCAGAATCGTCAAAGCTCGCACGCTGACAAGCGGAGCGAGCTCGATTATGAGGTGAACGTCAGAACGTTTCGCGAGATCCAGCACATGAAAGCATTGCTGGCCGACATACTCACGCGCGTCGAGCGCATAGAGCGAAGACCGTGAGCACTGGTGAATTTCTTTCCGACGAGCTGCGCCGGGCACTTCGCGGCGAGGCCTGGCACGGCCCCTCGGTTCAGGAGCTCATTGCGCCGCTCTCTGCAGAGGAAGCAATGCAGCGGCCCATACCGGCTGCGCACAATATCTGGGAGCTCGTGGTTCACCTTACATCGTGGTCGAACATCGCTCTCAGGCGAATCAATGGCGGCCAGGTTGAGCCGAATGAAGGCGAAGACTGGCCCGAAGTGCACGATTTCGCCGAGGCTCACTGGAGCGAGGCGCGCGAAGCGCTCACGGAAAGCTATGAGCGTCTAAGCGAAGTGGTTCTCGGAATGACAGACAACGAGCTTGCGGCAAATGCGCCAAAGAGCTCGAGAAGCATCGCTGGAATGGTGAGCGGCGTTGCACAGCACGCTGCCTATCACGGTGGACAGATCGCAATTCTGCGAAAGACCGTATCAACGCAACATCGGCGCGCTGCGCTCTAAGCGCGCGAGGGAGTTAAGAAAATGAGTGAGTCCTTCCGTTCTATTCGCCCCAAAGCTGACGAACATATTGCGTACTACTCGACGTACATCGATCGAGTCCCTGATGGCGACATAGTTGCGACGCTCGAGAATCAGCTTGGTGAGACGCTCAAATTTCTGAGATCGATTCCAGAGTCGAAGCTCGACTATCGCTACGCGCCAGGGAAATGGAACATCAAGGAGATCGTTGGTCATCTCGGCGACGGCGAGCGTGTATTTCAGTATCGCGCATGGCGATTCTCACGCGCTGACACGACACCAGTGCCGGGATTCGAGGAGAATGACTATGTCGCCAATGCACCGTTCTCGCGAATGAACGTCAACGATCTCATCAGCGAGTTCGAGCACCTGCGCCAGGCGAGTATTCGAATGCTCTCCGCAATGGATGCTGATGCAATGCAAAGACGCGGCACTGCCAATGACGCCGAAATATCTGTGCGGGCAATCGCGTGGATCCTGGCGGGGCATGTCGATCATCATCAGGAAATCCTGCGTACGCGCTATCTCCAGAACAACACATGAACCGCCGCGAGTTTGTTCACAAAGCCGGAGTTACAGCAGCCGCGTTTGGGATCCTTCGTGATATTCAGGCGTGCGCCCCTCCTGCAGCGCCTGCCTTGCCTCCCAAACCTGTGATTCTTCCTGGAACATTCGCCGAGCTGCGCGACAGGTATTTCCTCTATCATCTCCAGAAGAATCCAGTCACGTCCACATATCTCGGCGGAGATGGATACAATCCGTCGTTAGCTGACAGCAATGCGCGGCTTCGCGACTATCGTGAGGCGTCGATCGCTGCCGAGCTCAAGGAATATCGATCGCTGCGCGCTTCGATCGAAGCGATTCCCGCTGCGTCACTGACGGGTGCGGAAATACCGGACCAGCAATACATGATGGCGCAGCTCGATTTCCTGATTCATCAGATGGGCGATCTGCGCTACTACCAGCGCGCGCTCGACACATATGTGGCCGAGCCGTTTCGCGGCGTCGACTGGCAGATTCAACAGATGCCCGACGCAGGGGGCGGACTACTCGGCACCGAAGCAGACTGGCAGCAGGTAGCGACACGCTCGCTCGCAATTCCCGCATACCTGGAGACTGCGAAAGCAAATCTGCTTGCGGGTAAAACAGCGGGAAGAATTCCCGACAAGCGAATGGTTCAGCGCGACGGTATCGACGGAAGCCGTGCAAACGCTGAGTACTTTCGCACAACGCTTCCAAAAACAGCACAGCAGTTTATTGGGTCACGCCCATTCTCAGCTACCATGATGACGCAGATTACCGCCGCCGGAAACAGCGCGGCAGTCGCGTGGGATGGGTTTACGGCGTGGCTCTCGCAGAACTTCGACGTGAGCGAAGCTGCGGATCGTTACTCTCCAGGCGAAGCCGAGTACGAGTGGCGCGTCCACAATGTCCTTCGCGATCCGCGCACTGCGGCTGAGCTCTACGACTACGGCGCAGCACAGGTTGCACTCTACACCGGAAAGATCATTGCTGTCGCAAAGGAGTTTTCGGAAAACGGAAAGCTCGGCTTGCCGTTCGGGAGCGACGCGGACAACTACTCGAGTGTAAAGCGTGTCATGGATTTTCTCTCCAAGGACGCGCCTAAGAACGACGACCAGCTTTTCAAGTGGTACCGCGACGCGGGAGATCGCGCCGTTGCATTCGGACGAGAGCAAAACCTTTTCGATGTGCCGGCGAATTACCGTCTCGATGTAGTGCCTACGCCGCCCGTCCTTCAGAGCACGATCGACGCAGCCTATTACCCTGCTCCCCCTTTCAAGAAATCAGGTGTCGGGCGTTTCTATCTCACGCCGACAGGGAACAGTCCCGAGGCGCTGAAGCTGAACAACTTTGCATCAGTGGCTGACACAGCGGTACACGAAGGATTTCCCGGTCACGACTGGCATTTCCGGTACATGACCGAGCACAAGGATCAGATCTCGAATATCCGGTGGCTCACGCCCGGCGCCGTTGAGGATTCATCGGCAATGTGGGCCGATTCGATGGCTACTGAGGGATGGGGCTTGTACAGCGAAGAGCTGATGAGCGAGCCAGTCGCCAATCGGAAGTATGGATTCTATTCCGCCGGCGAATATCTCTACGAGCTTCAGGGCCAGCTTCTGAGAGCGGTGCGAATTCGCGTTGACGTCGGGATGCACACCGGGCGGATGTCGTTCGACGATGCGATCGATTACTTCACTGAGCACGTTCAGTTCACACCGGGCGCGCGTGTACGAGCCGCAGCCGATCCCGCAGCGAAGGCGGCGTTCGATTCTGCATCTCGCGCGATCTATCGTTACTCAAAGTGGCCGACTCAGGCCATAACGTACAATCTTGGCAAGAACGCGATCATAGAACTTAGAGAAGCCTGCAAGGCTCGTTCAGGTGCCGGCTTCTCAGCGAAGAAATTTCACGAGCGTTTCATGTCGCAGGGACAGATCGGCGTGGCATATATACGTGATCAGTTCCTGGAAGCCTGCGGTACGGCCTAGTCAGCATTCAGCATTCAGCATTCGTTTTCCCCCCCCCACGCAGAAACGAGATGACAAGTCGAAGAAGTTTTGTTTCGGGAATGGCCGGATTCGGAGCAGCCGCGGTTTTCCGGCCGAACGCGATCTCCTCGATGTTCAAGGCGAACATCATCGCCGGCGATCGGACCCCTGAAGAAGTCGCGGAAGACGAATCGTACTGGACCGAGATCCAGCGCGCGTTCGATACCGATCGCACGCTCATCAATCTCAATAACGGCGGAGTTTCACCAACTCCGACTCACGTCCTCGAGGCGATGATTCGCGATCTCAAGTTCACCAACGAATCGCCTGCTGAGCACATGTGGCGCGTGCTCGAGCCGCGCATCGAGAGCGTGCGCCGCGATCTGGCGCGTGAGTTCGGCTGCGATCCCGAAGAGATGGCCATCACGCGAAATGCTTCGGAAGCCAACGAGATCATGATCTTCGGTCTCGATCTCAAGCCTGGCGATGAGGTCGTGGTCTCGAATCAGAATTATGGGCGGATGCTGACGTCATGGGACCAGCGGGTGCGCCGGGATGGAATTGTTCTGAAGAAGATTTCATTCAAGGTTCCTCCTCCATCGCAGAAGTACATCTTCGAGCAGTTCACCGCTGCCGTCACTCCGCGCACGAAAGTCATCGAGCTTCCGCACATAACGAATCTCACCGGGCAGATAATGCCCATACGCGAGCTCGTCGATTTTGCGCGACCGCGCGGCATCGAAGTGCTGATCGATGGCGCTCATGCATTTGGACATTTCCCGTTCACCCGGGACGAGATCGGAACCGATTTTTACGGCACGAGCCTGCACAAGTGGCTGCTGGCGCCGGTCGGTACGGGCTTTCTCTACGTGCGGAAGGAAAAGATCAAAAAGCTGTGGCCATTGATGGCAGCTGCAAAGACGCAGGACGAAGACATTCGCAAGTATGAAGAGATCGGAACGCATCCGGCTGCGAATCACAACGCGATCTCAGCTGCAATGGCTTTTCATCGCGGGATCGGAGCAGATCGCAAGATCGCGCGACTGCGCTACCTTCGCGACCGGTGGGCGAAGCGTCTTCTCAAGGAGAGCGATCGCGTGAAAGTTCTGACGCCCCTGGACAGCAAGTACTCAGGCGCTCTCGCGCTCGTCAACGTCGAGGGACTTCCTTTCGACAAGCTCGGCGCGTGGCTGATGGCCAAACATCACATCGTCAACACTCCAATTCTCCACGACGAGTTCAATGGCCTGCGGATCACGCCGAACGTCTACACGACTATCGACGAGATCGACATCTTCTCCGACAAAATGCTTGAGGCTATCAAGAAGGGAATCGGCTAGAACAAGTAAAACAGTCCAACCGAATCAATCTTTGCGCGTCTTGCTTCCCTTTGGTCGGCCACCCTTTCTTGCTGCCTTGCCGTCTTCGATCATCTGGTCGAAAGCGGCCTTTGCCTCCTTCATCAACGCGGCGTGTGACGCGCGACGCTCCTTCTCCGCGCGCTTCTTCTCCGTCTGATAAAGCGCCTGCGGACTCTTCATTCTGCTAGGCATCTAGACTTCACCATCCTTTGTACCGGGTCATATGATGCGAAGCGCTCCGCCGGCAGTCGCCGCGCGGAGCGCTTTTTCGATCCCTCAATATAATCGATTTTCGTCCGATTTGTGAGCCATTGCGAGCTTTTTTTCACCCTCGATGCGCTCATCGTCCACGCAATCCTCCTCGTCGCCGGGTCGCGGGAACACCTCCCCGATC
>DASROK010000012.1:0-2888 GCA_035646915.1 Gemmatimonadaceae bacterium | reverse complement strand
TCCTTGTAGAGCTCGCCAACAGCGGCGATGTATTGTCGCTCGCGGTCTGTTGCATGCGGTGCGATGAGCAATGCTGAATCGACAGCGCTGCGGCCGGGAGCAAGCTGAGAGGCAGTCCTGTTTCCCGCAGCCATTGGATTTGACCACCGGCTCAGCGCAATTCCCCAGTACGCCATTGCGCATGTTGAATCAGCAGCGAGGACGGATTCGAACCCCTTTATCGACGCACCGAATTCGAATGAATGAAGAAGCGCCACTGCGCGATCGAACTTCGGCTGCGCTGCGTCGTTGCATGAAGTGGCAAAATGAACACTGCCGATCTTTTCGGCCCCGCTGCCGTGTTCGTGCTCCTGTGCGGCAACGCTGTGCTGGAGCGTTACAAATGCGAGAATGACAATAACGCGGCGCAGCATGAGTCCTCCTTCAGTTCTGTCGCGAAGCGGCGCTCCTGTCTCTAACCGGTCGGAACTCCGATGTAGTGCGATAGTTCGGCCAGTCGCGCGAATTCGCGAGCTGCATTCCCAGTGTATAAAGAATCGAAACGTCCTCAGCGATTCCTGACAGATCCCATTTCGCAGCGTCGTATTCGTCAGCGGGCTGGTGATACGCATCGCGACGGTAAACGGCGTCGGCTGAGTCTCCCGCAGCCCGTCCACCGGCGAGCAGGTCTACTCCTGAATCCATATAGAGCATCGGCACGCCGCGCTTCGCCATCGGGAAATGATCAGAGCGATAGAAGTATCCGGCTTCAGGACTTGCATCAGGAGTTATCACGCGATTGCTCGCGGTGAGCACAGTCTTGAGCCTGTCCTCGAGATCGCTCTGGCCTGAGCCGACAACCACAACATCGCGAGCACGTCCGACGGGACTCAGCGCGTCGATGTTGAATCCGGCAACGGTTGTCTCCAGCGGATACACAGGATTCGCTGCGTAGTACTCGGAGCCCATCAGTCCCTTTTCTTCAGCAGTCCAGAATGCAAACACAATAGAGCGCTGCGGTCTTGCACCTGCCTTGAACATTCGCGCCAGCTCCAGAACAACTGCGCTTCCCGTTCCATTGTCGACAGCGCCGTTGTAAATGCTGTCGCCGCGCGCATCAGGTGCGCCGATGCCGAGGTGGTCCCAGTGTGCACCGTAAAGAATGGTTTCATTGGGATGCGTCGAACCGGGCAGGCGACCGAGAACGTTCTTTGATCGAATTGTTTCCTGCTTTACCTGATAATTCGCTGAGAATGTCGCGTTGGCGAGAGTCACCGGCTTGAACGCACGCGTCTGCGCAAGTTTCTTGAGCGCGTCATAATCCTGACCAGCGGCCTTCAGGAGTTTTACCGCATCGTCGTGTTGAATCCATCCTTCGAGAGGTGGATGCACTTCTGCTGGATTCGGCCTGACGATGTCGAACATCGTATTTGTATTGGAGTTCTTGACGGTGGCCCATCCGTATGAGGCAGGTGCTGTCTCGTGCACAACGAGAAGCCCCGCGAGGCCCTGGCGCGCTGCCTCCTCATACTTGTAGGTCCAGCGACCGTAGTACGTCATCGCTTTTCCACCGAAGTCGCCCTGACCGGATTCGAAATCCGGATCGTTGATCAGAACGATTCCAACTTTGCCGCGCACATTCTCGCCCTTGAAGTCGTCCCAGTTCCGCTCGGGCGCTTTCACTCCGTAGCCAAGGAATACAATCGGCGCGTTCTGAATGTCCACGTGATCGACATTCTGCATCGACGCTCTTATCGCGATCTCCGCTCCCTGTGTCAATGCGGTCTTGGTTCCATTGACTGTAAACGACAGCGACGGAGTGCCCGTGATGTCGGACTGAAGCAGCGGCACTTCCTGGAACCAGGATCCGTTCGGCCCGCCGGGCTCGACACCCGCCGCCTTCAGCTGATCGCGGAGATATGCGGTGGCGAGCTCTTCACCTCGCGTTGCTGGACCGCGGCCGAGGAAGGCGTCGGATGAAAGTGTCTTGATGTCCGTGGCGATGCGCGCTGTGCTCGCACTCGCACTGGTATTCGATGGCCTTGCGGTGGTCGTCACGCCAGGCGTGCACGCCGGAACAGCCAGGGCGAGCAGGATTGATCGATTGAATCTCATAGAACGAATTGTAAACAGTGCACCGCGCACCGGTCAGGGCTTTCGGGTCCCTGTTCCCCAGAGCTCGTCTTCCATGTCCCGGATTGTAAAACTCCGGACCTTTCCGTTCTCGCGCTTGAACTCGACGACGAGATCAGGCTTCAGGATTTCGTAAAGGACGCCTTTCTCGTCGTACACACCGGGAGCGAAGGTATCCGCACCGATTCGGACCAGAGCGAACTTTTTCATGTAGGGATCGTCCGGCGTCCATTGCCCTTTCAACGTTCCGTCTTCATGCGTGATCGTAAACAGCGAAAGCTTCTCTTTTCCGGTGGAGTCTTTCTCGCTGAACGAATACTGCCCGATGTATGGAGCCGCGTCACCTGCTGGGAGCGTAGTGACGAGCGAAGGCTGAACAGAGATGTCGAGCGGAACCTTTACTCGTTCCCACTGCATGGCGAGAACCCCACCGTCCATGCGGATCTCGGGCATGGACCACGTGAGCACATCAGTAAAAGGCGCCGACTGGACGTGAACGGGGATTCGAATCTGGGAGCCCGCTGAGTCCGGGGGGTTCATGTGAAAGAGATGTGATTTCGGATCGAGAACAACCGTCCAGTTGCTGTCCTGCCTCACCACCATCCAGACTGAATATTTTCCCGTTGGGACTGGATGACCAGCAATTTTGACAGGCTTGTTCACTTCGAACGTTGTCGCCCAGTTCGCGCCAGGCGTCCACGTTTCTCCCCACCGCACGTACTTCGTTCCGAAAAGACTCTCCCTGCCGCGGGCGCGCGGGCGCGAATAGTCGACAG
>DASROK010000011.1:0-2086 GCA_035646915.1 Gemmatimonadaceae bacterium | reverse complement strand
CAGTAGTACTCACCTGTACGCTTCGACCGGCCGCAGAATAATTACGGACAAGCGATCCAGCGGTTGAATCGGACTCAGCGTTGTACCGTTTCTTCATGACCTTCCCAAGCATGTCGAAGAATTCGGACGCATCCGCCTGGGAGTCCCACACGGTCACCCACGCGATGCCCTCTCCGCGAGGCGTATTGAACAGAGCGTAGCGATCACCATCCCAGCCGGCCGCTCCCTGCACAGCAAAATTCTGGTCTTTCAGGTGCGAAAACAGGAACAGGCGCGTCTCGAATTCGCCGAGTGTGTTCTGGTAGGTCTGTGTAACTCCGTTGAGAGCGGGAAGCGTGATGCTTGTGGGCACATCGCGATTACCGAAGAACGCAGTGGGGTGAAGAATCTGCTCGGTGGACTGGGGCATGTCCTGATAGATCGGCTTCCCCCCATTCCGATCCTTGAAGTTCCTCACGAATTCGGCGCCGCTCAGGTACGGAAAGATCAGCGTTTCCTGAATGACAGTCGGAGCGCGGGCAAAAATCGGCATCGAGCTTTGATTCTCGCGAATCATGTCGCGCACGCGATCCCATCCGCCGGGCAGGTTCATCGCCACGTTGGTGCCGCCCAGCATTGCAGAGACCTGTTCATACACAGCCTGTCCCTCGAACACTGCCTGCGCCGCAGATGTCTGGTCGTTCTGTCCTTCGATCTGCTGAGTTGAATCGAGGCTGATGTACTGGTCCTGAAGCGCATGAACAAGCTCGTGCGTGATGGTGATGCCGACCGCTTCCTTCGGCGCGTCACTCACCACATAGAGCACTTTCGTTTTTGGATCGTAGTACCCGACAATCTGCTCCTCGAGGAGGTCGATGAGGAACTTCTGCAGGTTGAGCGAATCGGGGATCATTCCCAGCCGCTTGTAAGCGTCGGACATGCCCGCCATCTGTCGCGCAGCGAGCGGATCCGTGATCTGGCGAGTAACGAACTCTCTCACCTGCGCTTTCGAGCGCGTTTCGACCTTAGGTGGCTGCTTGAACTTGAGGCCGACCGCGTTCTCGATCGCCGGGACCGCTTCGCTTACCTGCTTACCATAAGGTCCGCTGAATTGCGTAGTCGTCTTTTTTTCGGTGCACGATACCAACAGCGAGAGGCCCAGGATTGCGGCAACAGCGCGGGATCGATTCGGCATTAAAGTCCGGAATAGCGTGTGTAGGCAGATATGATTCGGTCGCCCCAAAGCAATGCGATCACTGCCGCAGGCGCAAGAAAAACGCCGAACGGTACCAGGCGAGGTTCGAAGTCCCTCTTCGCCGCTCGCGCTCGCATCCATCCCACTGGATATACGATTCCCACGAACACTACCGCACCGATAAATGCGCCGACGAAGATTGTCATCAGGGCGCGATTGGGGCCGACTGCTGCACCAACCATCGCCATGAGAGTGACATCCCCAAATCCCATTGCTTCTTTTTTCAGTGCGACTTCACCCAGCCAGCCGGCGATTGCGATTGCACCCGCACCAACACATGCGCCGATGAGCGCGCCGTAGACGCCTGCAAAAACGTCATCATTGCCAACGAAAAGCGCGACTATCGCCGTGACTATGACCCAGATCAAGCCAAAGACTGTAAAACCATCGGGGATCAGGTATCGCTTGAGATCAGTCACTGCGATGCCAATGAGAACCGTCACGAATACCGCGACTCTTGCTCCGGTGAACGTGAGGCCGAAGTGGAGATACGAAAGCATCCATACAATGCCAACTACAATCTCGACGAGCGGATATTGAAATGAGATCGGGTTCCCGCAGCCGCGGCATTTGCCACGGAGTGCAATCCAGCTGAAAATGGGAATGTTTTCCAGTGCGGTGATCTGGTGCCCGCAGTTGGGACAGCGCGAGCGCGGGCGCACAACGGAGAGACCGTCGGGCCATCGCGATATGCACACGTTGAGAAACGATCCGAAACAGGCTCCGACAAAGAAGCTGTAGATCGCCCAGACTGTCGTCATTCCGCTCTGAGCTGGTAAAGGAGAATCCCGGTGGCGACCGAGACGTTCAAGGATTCCACGGCGCCCGATATCGGCAGCGAAACAAGTCGAG
>DASROK010000010.1:0-2163 GCA_035646915.1 Gemmatimonadaceae bacterium | reverse complement strand
CCGTTATGGTGAATCGATCGGGCTCGCGTTTCAGATAATGGATGACGTGCTCGATGTCACATCATCGAGCGACCGGCTGGGGAAAACCGCGGGACGGGATGCAGCGCTCGGCAAGAGCACGTATCCTGCGCTGCTCGGAGTAGAGGGTGCGGTGAAGCGTGCCGCTGCGCTCGTCGAGGATGGATGTAACGCGTTGAGAAAAGAGAAGCTGCTCACCGGCGAGCTCGAGAGCCTCGCCGATTTCATAGTATCACGAAGTCACTGACGTCAAACTGACCGTATGACAATTCTGGAAAGCCGAAATCTTCCTTCAGCACTCAAGTCAATGTCGCGCGACGAGCTGCGCACGCTTTCGGCGGAAATGCGTGCGCGTCTCATCGAAGTCTGCTCGCGCACCGGTGGTCACATCGGAGCAGGCCTCGGAGTGGTCGAGCTGTCCGTAGCGATTCACGCCGCCTTCGATACGCCAACCGACCAGATCGTATGGGACGTAGGACACCAGGGATATCCGCACAAGCTGCTCACCGGCCGCAATGAAGAGATGGAATCGCTCCGTCAGGAGAATGGAATTTCCGGCTTCTTGAAGCGAACGGAGAGTGAGTACGACACGTTCGGTGCAGGGCACGCAGCGACTGCGATCTCGGCCGGTCTCGGAATGGCGACTGCACGCGACATCATCGGCGAATCATTCAAGGTGGTGTCTGTACTTGGCGACGGTGCGCTGACGTGCGGTCTCGCGTACGAGGGATTGAACAATGCCGGTGCATCAGGGCGTGATTTCATCGTCATCCTCAATGACAACGAGATGTCGATCGCGCCGAATGTCGGCGCGATGTCCAAGTATCTCACTTCGATTCAGCGAAATCCGCTCTACAATCGAGTGAGATCCGCAATTGGATCGGCGATCGAAGCGTCACCGTCCAAGCTCAAGAGCGTCACTGGTCTCGTGAAGAAATGGGAGGAAAGCATGAAGGCTTTCCTCACGCCTGGCGTGCTGTTCGAGGAGCTTGGATTCCGGTACTTCGGTCCAATCGACGGTCACGACATCGACGCGCTGATGGATACGCTCAGTGCGGTGCGCGACTTTACCGGTCCGCGGCTCGTGCACGTCATTACGCAGAAAGGAAAAGGTTTCCCGGCGGGTGAGCATACCGAGAAATGGCATGCGCTTCCGCCTGGTCACGATCCCGCAACGGGCAAACAGCGCAAGGTCTCATCTGCAAATGCCGCGTACACAGCGGTGTTTGGAAAAGGACTTTCCGAGCTAGCGGATGAAAACGAGAAAGTCGTTGCAATTACCGCTGCGATGCCGAGTGGGACGGGGACGGGAATGTTTGCAGCGGAACACCCCGAGCGTTTCTTCGACGTCGGAATCGCGGAAGGTCATGCGGTGACATTTGCCGCTGGAATGGCAACGCGCGGTTTGCATCCCTTCTGCGTGATTTACTCGACTTTCCTGCAGCGTGCTTACGACAACGTGATTCACGACGTCGCGATTCAGCACCTCCCCGTTGTGTTCGGAATGGATCGCGCAGGACTTGTCGGAGAAGATGGTCCTACGCACATGGGGCTGTACGACATCGCCTACATGCTCGCAGTTCCGGAAATGACTGTCACCGCTCCGAAGGATGGAACGGAGATGCTCGGTCTCATGAAGACTGCGGCACAGCATACAACCGGACCTTTCAGCATCAGGTATCCGCGCGACGCGTCGCCTGATGTTGTTCCGCCGATGTCGAAAGTCGAGCCTGTTCCTTACGGCTCGTGGGAGATCGTGCGCAGCGGCGCGGGATCGCGTGACCCTAACGGCGGATTTGCAATTCTGGCGACCGGAACGATGGTGCTGCCTTCGGTTGCAGCGGCAGACAAGCTCGCTGAAGAGGGAATCAACGCAACGGTGGTGAACTGCCGGTTCATCAAGCCGCATGACGAAGAGATGCTCAAGTCGATCGTTCGTGATCACCGGCAGATTCTCGTCGTCGAAGAAGGAACCGTCGTCAACGGATTTGGCGCGCATCTCGCCGCTGTGGTCTCGCAGATCGATCCAGTTGTCCGCGTGATCGCTCATGGCGTTCCCGACAGGTTCATCGAGCAGGCGCCGCGGGCGCGACAGCTGGCGATCACAGGCCTCGACGCTCAGGGAATTGCAGCGAAGGTGAAGCA
>DASROK010000009.1:0-14865 GCA_035646915.1 Gemmatimonadaceae bacterium | reverse complement strand
ACGCCGAGGACGTTCGCATCCACGAGCCGCCTGTATCGCGTGCTGGCGTCGTGGAGCCTGTCGGTCAGGTCGCGTGTTTCAGTCAGGTCCCTTACGGTGACGAGATAATGAGTTGAGTCGTACGAATCGTGTGCAGCAACTACAGTGGCATGAACCCACAATGGTGTGCCGTCGCTTTTGAGGTACCGCTTCCGTATGTCGACGTGCCTGCTTCGTCGGCTCGACAGGTCGTCCATCACCTTGCGTGTTTCGGAGTGATCGGCAGGGAAGGTAATGTCGATGACGGACTGCCCGGCCACGTCGTTCGCGTCCATTTCCAGCATCGACGCGAATGCATTGTTGACGCGCAGGATCGTCCCCTCATTCGATACGACGAGAAGCCCGACGGCGGCGGATTCGAACACCGCGTCGAGTCCTGCGTCCTGGACGTGACCGATCGGCATAGGTGCTGGCGAATTTCGTCAGGGTGCTCGATAGCACTAGAGGTGCGAGGGGTAGAGAATAGCGGCGTGGGTGTGCCGCTCAATCGGGGAAATCCCCGCAAAATGTGAGGAAATTCACCACGCACTGGCGCAGCAGTCGAGGTGCTGTAAGCTTATGAACGCTATGAGCGACATCGATCGCCTGACAGTATCGCTCGCCGATCGGTATACGATCGACCATGAGATCGGCGCCGGCGGAATGGCGACGGTCTATCTCGCGCACGACATGAGGCACGACCGTA
This sequence comes from Gemmatimonadaceae bacterium, assembly GCA_035646915.1. Lineage (GTDB taxonomy): Bacteria > Gemmatimonadota > Gemmatimonadetes > Gemmatimonadales > Gemmatimonadaceae > UBA4720. Next base: position 14,141 of record DASROK010000009.1, on the reverse strand, counting down.
ACGTCGCTCTCAAAGTGCTGAAGGCGGACCTGGGAGCAGTGCTCGGCGTGGAGAGATTCCTCTCGGAGATCAAGGTCACCGCCAATCTCCAGCACCCGAACCTTCTGCCGCTCTTCGATTCGGGTGAGGCCGACGGGCTCCTCTACTATGTCATGCCGTTTGTGGAGGGCGAATCGCTGAGAGCCCGGCTCGACCGGGAGAAACAACTTCCAATCGACGAAGCAATCCGTATCTCGATTGCGATTGCAAATGCGCTGCAGTACGCGCATTCGCATGGCGTGATTCACCGCGATCTCAAACCGGAGAACATTCTGCTTCAGGAAGGGCAGCCGGTAATCGCGGACTTTGGAATCGCGCTCGCTGTGAGCAAAGCCGGAGGAAATCGTATCACGCAGACCGGTCTCTCGCTCGGCACTCCCGCTTACATGAGTCCCGAGCAGGCGACAGGTGACCGCGTGATAGATGCGAGAAGCGACATCTACTCGCTTGGTGCGATGACGTACGAGATGCTGACGGGCGAGCCGCCGCATACCGGAAATACTTCGCAGGCAGTGATCGCGCGAATGTTGACGGAGAAGCCGAGGCCGATCAGGACGACGAGAGCTGCAGTCCCGGAATATGTCGAGGCAACAGTGCAGCGCGCGCTGGAGAAACTGCCTGCGGACCGTTTTGCCACGGTGAAGGAATACGCTGAAGGATTGCAGGGTCGAGGCGATTTCACTTCTGCCACTGCTTTTTCTGCGGAAAGGCTGTCAACCGTGCGGCGACAACGGAAAGTGGTGGATCGATTCAAGGATCCACTCGTTCTGTCATTGGCGGCTCTTTCACTATTGCTGCTTGGTGTTCTCGCCGTACGCGAGCGAAAAGTGACCGCCGCAGCGCTGCCGGTGAGATTCATTCTCTCGACTGCCGACAGCGCCCGATCTGTACTTGGAACTCCATGGCCGGGTGCCATCTCAACCGACGGCAGCACCCTGGTATATGTCGGGCAATCAGAAGGCGGGATTGCTCTCTATGCGCAGCACACCGACCAGCTCGATGCGAGGCTTGTTCCAGGGACGGTTGGTGCGAATCAGCCCTTGTTCTCGCCAGATGGAGACTGGGTGGCGTTCGAGCAGGGCGGAAAGCTCAAGAAAGTGCGCCTGGATGGGAGCGCCCCGATCAATGTCGCGGACGCGGGCAGTCAAAACGGCGCCGACTGGACCACGCGCAACGAAATCGTCTTTGGCGCCGAGCTGAATTTTCACGGGCTCTCGAAGGTTAGTGCTTCAGGTGGAGCGCTCAAGGAATTCGCGCGGCCGGACACGACGAAGGGAGAGACGGATTATCTATGGCCGATCAGTTTGCCGGATGGGAAAACTGTCGTGTTCACTATCTGGAGTGGCAGCCTCGCCTCGGCAAAACTGGCGACGGCGTCATTACAAGACGGTGACGTAATTCCGCTCGACCTTCCAGGAATTCGGCCACTCGTTGTGATCGACCGCATTTTGGTATACGTGCAATCGGACGGAGCGGTGATGGGTGTAAAGCTCGACAGATCCGGCAGGCATACCGCAGGAACTCCGAGTCCGGTGCTGGATCCAGTCGAGGTTCGCCAGCAGCTCAATGGGAACTCGGAAATCTTCATATCGAAGGGTGGTGCGCTTCTCACTTCCCGAGGTGGGACGAACACGCGACTTGCATGGATAACGCGTGATGGCAAGGTAACCCCGCTGTCTCCTGAAACTCGCCAATTCGTGATTCCGCAGCTCTCGCCTGACGGAAGCAGAATTGCCGTCACGATCAGGGAAGCAGATAAATCGGCAGTATGGATCTACGACATCGCGACTGGAACATTCTCGCGGCTTTCCTCCCTCGAAGCGGCAAGCTCGCCATCGTGGATGCCGGACGGAAACAGCGTCGTATACACGGCACTCGGAAAAGAGAAGCGGTACGCCATCTGGATGCAAAACGCTGATGGCGGCTCGCCGGCGCAGAAGCTGTTTGACGCTTTGGCCTTTACTTCGGTGTCGGTAGCGGCACGGGACGGACGATCAATTCTCTACATCGGATACTCGAACAATTCGTGGCGGCTCTTTCGCGCTGCACTCGATTCGCCGGTGGTCGCGAAACAATTCGTGGAGAGTGAAGTGATTGCAACGCGTCCTCCTGCGTTTTCTCCCGACGGCAAATGGGTGATGATCACTGCTACGGATGAATCAGGACATTCGGAGGTCTACGTGCGCTCGTATCCCGATCCGTCGGCGCGTTTGCAGGTTTCAGCGGGCGGAGGTGGGGGACTATTCTGGTCACCGGATGGAACTCGCGTCTATTATTCCAGCGGAAACTCGACGCTTCAAGCAACGCTTGCAACAACGCCGCGGCTGCGCGTCGCTTCTCGCGATACCGTTTTCAAGACGACGCCACTGCTTCCCGGCAGCGGTCCAGCAACACTCCGGGATATCGCGCGCGACGGACGCTTCCTCGGCCTGGTTGTGAACAGGAATGATCGCCAGCTCGTTGTCGTTCCAAACTGGCTTCCCGAATTAAGGAAGCGCATGGCGGGAAGCAATTCGCGGTAATCAGTATTTCAAGAACACCATGTCGCCCGTCTTGGAGTTCAGGTAGAACGTCTCACCGCTCGCATTTTTCTGGATGACGTTGCCGCTTGCGTCGATTCCGAGAATGGTCACGCTCGAGGTCCTGCCTTTTCCGGCGAGAGCGATGCCTGCCTTGATGGCAGCGGCAGCCTGGTCCTTGCTCAGGTACTGAAAATCTCCGGTTTTGGGCTGCAGGTAGAAATACTCGCCCTTCGCGTTGGTGTATACCGGATGACCGTCCTGCATTCCCACGATGGTCGCCTGCGTCGGGCTCTTGAATGCAAGCTTGATGTTTATGGCGGTTTGGAGCGGGCGGACGGTACTGATTTCAGTAGTCTTCGAAATTGGAGCCGGCGTTTGCGCGATCGCGGCAGATGGAAGTCCGACTAACGGGAGACCGATCACGGCGGCTGTAACCACTGACGACTTGCTGTTGTTCTTCTTCATGAGCTGGGCTTCCCAGGAAGGGTGGATTGTAACATGGTTCCGCGGCAATTCGGCGAGCCGCAACGGCAGGAATAATCTTTCGCTCCACCCATCTTTACGGCAAGACCTGGCGGCGTGTTGAGCGCGTAATCGAACGTCAGCTCTTCGTCCGGGTTTATGTCCCGCATCGCGTAGACGTACAACCGATCGCCAAACAGGTAGATCTCGCAGTTGGGATCGCAGCCGTGATTGATGAAGCGAGCGTGGTTTCCATCGATCGATCCATCGATCACCATCCCCTCATGCAGCTGGATGAGGTACACACCGGGCTCAGCTCCGTTGGCGACATCGGTCACGAGCGTCTCGATCGTGCGACGCGCTCCCGCGTATTCGATGATGCGCGTTCCACGCGGGATCATGCGCTTTGCAAAGACGCCTTTTCCCTCAATGGAAGAAGGTCCAACGCGAATGAAATCGCGGTCAGGTTCAGTGGTGCTCATTCTACAGCTTAACAGGATCCGGTCGAGGGAAGTATTGTCCCGTCGATGCGTGCGGACGAGCCGTCGACTGCCGGTTGAATTCGAAAATACCGGGTGAGTGAATAACTCGAGCCCGTTCCATTCCAGCTTGCGCGAACGGCAGGAGCACCTGCGAGAAGCACGATTCTCCACTCGCCGCGTCTCGACATCGTGCTTCCCATATCGACAGCTTCACTTCCACCTGTCGAAGCGAGATCGCTCACATCGAATGCGATAGTACCGTCCGAGCAGAGGGCGAGCTTCACACGGGATCCGACGAATGCTCCGCTGCCGCTGGCCTGAGAGCTTGTCGAGTAGACATGACCGGCGATCGATTTCGCCAATGATTCCGCCGCGCTCGATCCTTCCGCGCTTTCGACGACTGAAACGCCCGGGCGCGCATATCCTGTTTCGCTGTCACCGATGCGGATGAGCATGAATTCGCCTCGTCGCATTGCGTGACCTGAGACTGCGGTTTCCTCACTGCCTGTTTGTGCATCCCATGCCTTGATGTCGAGCAGGCCATCATCGAGAGTTCCGCGCATCGATGCTTCAGCAGTGACTTTGACATTGCCGGAGAAATAGCCGCGCTCCATGGTTCTCAGTACGCCAATGACGACACCGTCGTTTACTTCGAGCTCTGCTGTCTCTTTCGCGGTACCATCGTCAGATACTGACTCCCAGGAGCCTGCGAAGTCGGTGAGGCTCGCGGCAGTGTGTGGATCTTCGGCAAAGCTCAACTCGGCTGTCTGCTCCGCAGGTCGAGCGTTGTCCTGTGCAGCCGGGCCATCGCATGCGATAGCGAATGCGAGCGTTGGCAGCAGGATCAAGAAAAATTTCATCTGTCGCTATTAAATGATTGGCTGCGATCGAGCGATGTTCCTCAATCACCAACTGCGCAGAGTTTCGCCAAAACGGATCATCCAGCTCAGCCGGCCCTATTCCGGGCATGGACCCTGAAGACCTCGCGGCAGCAGCCAGGCTTTGACGCTTTCGTTCTTTCGCTGCAGTATCATTTGCACAGAAAGAGGCGACTGCACACGCGAACGGGGGATCGACATGACGGCAAAGCCGGAGAACAGTCCCGCACAATCGGCCGGACTATTGAACAGCGTGTTTCGGTACAGTCACGATGCCGAAGACCTCGGGGATCGCTTATGGAGGCATTTCGGATATATCGCATTGCTGGTCTGTGCGTCGCTGATCGTGGGAACGGCGGGCTTCCACGGTTTAACCCACGGGGATTGGTACGATGCTTTCCTCAATTCGTCGATGCTGCTCGGCGGAATGGGACCGGTTGGCCATCTCGAGACAGAGAGTCCGGCAGCGAAAGTATTTGCGGCGTTCTTTGCTCTCTACTCGGGCCTCGTATTTCTGATTGCGGCGGGGCTTCTGTTCACGCCGGTGATGCATGACATGATGCGTCGTTTCCACGAACATCTCGCAAAGCATCCAGTGTCAGACCCGGCGCCAATAATGAACAAGCCCCAGAACCAGGCGACATAACGGAGGCGGGGGTGCTGCATCGTCGATTTCTGCTCACGCTTGTAGTTCTCTCCGCCATCGGATTGCGGGCCGACGCGCAGGCAGTGCGGTTGTCGCGCGGGATGGTGATTACGCGGTCGACGCGAATCATCAGGGATACGTATCGTCTATCCGCGACCGAGTCTACGGATTCGGCAGTCATCACGGTTCGCGGTGACAATGTCACCGTCGACTTTGCCGGCAGTGCTCTCGTCGGTACTGCACCTGAAGCCGATCCTGATCAAGCGAAAGGTGTTGCGATTCGAATCGACGGTGGACGGAACGTCCGCATCCTGAACGCCAACATCCGCGGTTACAAGATTGGCATCCTCGCTCGGGGCACACGCAACCTCGAGCTCAGGAATAACAACCTCAGCTACAACTGGAAGCCGAGGCTGTACAGCGGAGTCGAGCACGAAAGCCTGATGGATTGGCTGTCGCATCACAACAACGAGAAAGACGAGTGGATGCGCTACGGCGCAGCCGTCTATCTCACTGATGTGAAGACAGGCACGATAAAAGGCAATCGAATCGAGCAGGGCATGGAGGGATTGATGCTCGTGCGCAGTGACAGCATGAGTATCTGGAACAATGTCATCGAGTTCAACTCGGGTGTTGGAATAGCGCTGTATCGGTCGAGCTATAACCGGATCATGCACAATTACGCGAGCTTCAACGTTCGCGGGTACAGCAACGGTTTCTACAGGCGCGGTCAGGATTCTGCGGATCTGCTTCTATATGAGCAGAGCTGCCACAACGTCGTCGCTTTCAACTCGATGACTCATGGTGGCGACGGGCTTTTCCTGTGGGCAGGCCAGTCGACAATGGACACCGGCACGGGCGGCTCGAACGACAATCTCTTCTATAGAAACGATTTCAGTTTCGCGCCGACGAATGCAATGGAAGCGACGTTCAGTCGCAACGTGTTCATCGCCAATCGCGCGCACGGATCAGAGTATGGACTGTGGGGCGGATACAGCTTCGAGTCGACCGTCATCGGCAACGACTTCGGGTACAATCGCACCGGCATCGCCATCGAGCACGGGCAGAACAACGAGCTCACGGCAAATCGATTTCTGTTCGACTCGACTGCAATCCGCTTATGGGCGGTGCCCGAAGAGCCGGGCGACTGGGGTTACCCGAAGCATCGCGATACGAAATCCCGGGATTATCGGATAGAGCGCAATCTTTTCCTCGGGAACAGGACTGCAATGCGCGTTGCGCAGACTGCCAACGCGCACGTCGTTGCAAACGAATTCATCAAAGTCGATTCATTGATAGTTCGTGTTGATTCATCGCAGGTCGATGTTCAACACAGTGACACGAGCGCGCTGTACGCTCGCATCGCTCCGGAGGCGTGGCCACCGGAAGCTCCTGCGTGGACCGCTCCGAAGGGAATCGTGTTGCCGAAGCCGCTTGCTGGTGGACTCGATCCGGCAAGGGACAGACAAGCGAAGCTCCCGAGGTCGGCGATTATTGTCGATGACTGGGGACCCTATGATTACAGGTATCCCAGGTTGTGGCCGCGCGATACTTCGTATGCAACGCCACTCGCACTTCAAGTGCTCGGCCCGCGCGGCCGGTGGCGGGTAATTGCTCAGAGCGGTATCAGCAGTGTTTCAAAGGTCGAGGGTGCGATGAACGACACGGTTGAAATCGTGCCGACAAGAGGATTCGAGGACGACTGGACGTTGTCACTCGAATATCGCGGTGCGGTTGTAGTTTCGTCGCGTGGAGCTCGCACGGCGGGGGGCTCTCCCTACGTTTTCTCCTATTCGCGATTCAATCCAGTGCGTGAATGGGATGTTGCGTTCTACGCACTCGCGGACAGCATCGGGCAGAGAACGCCCATTGCGACGGTAAAGACTTCGCGCCTCGACTGGGTGTGGTATCGTCCGTCAATTGCCGGGCTGCCGCAATCCAACTTCCGGATGGAAGCGCGGACGGAAGTGAATCTGCGCCCCGGATCATATCAGATTCGGACAATCAGTGACGATGCGATGCGGGTATGGGTTGACGACAAGCCGGTGATCGATAACAGGAAGCCGCACGAGTCCGAGGTAAACACAGCTCCAATCAGCTCCGGTCAACACACGATCCGCGTCGAGTATTATCAGCTCGGCGGCTGGGTGGAAATCCGGGCTGAGATCATCAAAAGCTCTTGATGAAACGCATGCGATTGGCAGAAGGAAGGTAAGTGGAGAGAGAACTTTACGCTGTTGTTTACGACGAGCTGAAGCGGATCGCCCACCGCCACCTTCACGATGCTGGTGGCGGCGACACGCTCTCCACCACAGACCTCGTGCATGAGGCGTATCTCAAGCTCTCACGCTCGCCTCGACAGTGGGACAGCCGCGCACACTTCTTTGGCGCAGCGTCGCGCGCAATGCGCCAGGTCCTGGTTGACTTCGCACGGAAGAGACAGGCGAACAAGCGTGGCGGGGAGAGAGAGACCGTGACGTTAAGGAGCTCGGATGCTGCGCTCGAGCTTCAGCTCGATGAGATGCTCGCGCTCGATTCCGCGCTCGATCGCTTGAACGAAGTCGATCAGCGGCTGCGGCAAGTGGTTGAGCTCAAGTTCTTCGGCGGACTCTCGCCAGCAGAGATTGGCGACTTGCTCGGCGTCACTCAGCGCACCATCGAGCGCGACTGGATCAAGGCGCGGCTATTTCTCCTCCAGGAGCTGGAGCCTGGGCGCCGGCCGGCCGAGACCTAGCGGCGTGGACATCCATCGCTGGCAGAAGATCCAGGAGCTGCTCGACGTCGCGCTCGAGACAGATCCGGCGCGATGGTCTGACGTGCTGCGTGAGCGCTGCAGCGGTGACCCTGATCTCAAGCGTGAAGTCGAGTCACTACTGTCGCGATTGAACACTGCTGAAAGTTTTCTCGACTCTCCTCCTTCCGCGCTCGCTGCCGCACTTGTAGCCGACGCCAGTGAGACTGACAGTGACCAGTATGCCGGTCGCCAATTCGGCGCATACCGGCTTGTTCGCCAGATCGGTCACGGGGGGATGTCACGCGTGTATCTGGCGGAGCGAACGGACGGCGAATTCGAGCAGCAGGTCACGATCAAGCTCCTTCGCGCAGGCATGGACTCCCCGGCTGACCTCGAACGATTTCGACGTGAACGGCAGATCCTCGCGAGATTGAATCATCCCAACGTTGCAAGGCTGCTGGATGGAGGGGTGACTGCGGAAGGTGTTCCATACCTCGTCATGGAATACGTCGAAGGTGAGACAATCGATCGCTATTGCAAGGACCACAAGCTGGGACTGCGCGAGCGTCTCACTCTTTTTCTCACGATACTCGACGCGACGCAATACGCACATCGCAACCTCGTCATCCATCGGGACCTCAAACCCGCGAACATTTTTGTAACAGCCGATGGCGCGGTGAAACTCCTCGATTTTGGACTGGCGAAAATGCTGGAGCTCGACCCGCTGGCATCGGCCGACGCAATGACGGGAACAGCCCAGAGATGGATGACTCCGGAGTACGCCGCTCCCGAGCAGATCCGCGGTGAGCCTGTCTCCACACTGACCGATGTCTATCAGCTCGGCGCAGTTCTATTCGAGCTGCTCACCGGAACCTTGCCTTTTGGACGTCGCGGTCGAAGCACTTACGAGCTCGAGCGAGCGATAATGAACGATGATCCTGCCGCTCCATCGCTGAGTGGTGATCTCGATGCAATCATTCTGAAGGCGCTCCAGAAAGAACCGGAGCAGCGGTACGCATCAGTCGACGCATTCGCCGATGATGTGCGACGACACCTTTCTTCACATCCAGTACACGCGCGGGCACCAAGCGCAGCCTATCGCGCGCAGCGATATCTCAGACGCCATCGCATCGAAGTGATCGCGACTGCGGGCATCGCAATTACGCTGATCATTGGCTCCGTGTTCTCGTTTGCCGCAGCGCGACGCGCAATGGCTGCTCGTGATCGCGCTGAAACCGCTTCCAGCGAATCTGAAGCAGTTACATCGTTTCTTCTGGATTTATTCCAGGCAAATGCGCCTGATGAACCTCGTACCGATTCAATCACAGCACGCGAGCTGCTGCGACGCGGTGTTGCGCGCGCCGAGCTGCTCAATGAGCAACCGGATGTGCAGGCCCGCCTGTTCGAGACTACCGGTCGCATCGATCAACGTCTTGGCAGGTACGCCGAGGGTGAGGCGTTAGTTGAGCGGGCGCTCCAGGTTCGACGTCGTGCTCACGGCAATTTGTCGCCGGATGTAGCCAACACACTTCTCGTAGTGTCGGAAGGATTGCTGCGGCTTGGCCGTGTTCCAGCGGCGGATTCCGCCGCGCGTGAAGCACTCACAATCCAGGAGCGCATTCTTGGCCCCGATGACGCAGCGATTGCCAGCACACTCGACCAGCTCGCAACTGTCGCGATCTATCGTGGTGACTTGCCGGCAGCAGAATCTCACATGCTTCGCAGTCTCAATCTGCGACAACGCACACTCGGCGCGAACGATACGTTGACGGCGCTCAGCCACCTGAGCTACGGATCTCTCCTGCTGCGGACTGGTCACGCGTCGAATGCGGAGAGAGAGTTTCGTAACGCCCTTGCGATTTACGAGCGAGCGCACGGCCCGAACCATCCGCAGGTAGCGCAGAGCCTGCTCAAGATTGCATATCTGCTCGAGGATGATGACACGCGCTGGCCAGAGGCTGAACCGTTGTACCGCCGCGCACTTGCCATAAGGCGTCGTGTTTATGGCGATCAAAATCTCTGGGTAGCTAACACGCTGCACGATTTCAGTGAGTTCCTTTCGCAACGTGGCGATAAGGAGCAGGCCGTCGCGCTCGCGCGCGAGTATCTGGAGATGATGCGCGGTGCATACGGACGCGACCATTCCTCTGTCGCATTCGCGACTAACCGGCTGGCTGCCATGCTGTTTCGTGCGGGCAAACTCGACGAATCAGAAGCACTGTTCAAGGAAGCAATCGACATCGAACGACGCGCGCGTGGTCCGAATCACGCTAACGTCGGCGGGCATGAGGTAGAGTTTTCGCGTCTGCTGATCGCGCGCGGCAAGCTCGATACTGCCGACTCGCTGCTCCGCGACGCGATTCGGATCACCGAGATGATTTCTGGTTCCCAGCATCCGAACACTGCGCTCGCCCGCGGGCTGCGCGGCGTGATCCTCATGCGCAGGCACGATTACGCAGCCGCAGATTCCACTCTACGCGATGCTATCCGAATTCTCGAGCGCACGACGACACGCGATTATCCCGAGCTGCGCGAGATGTACGGATGGCTCGCCGAGCTCGACAAGGCCCGTTCACAGACCGTCAGGGTGCACCACAGTCGAAATTGACTGACTCGAATCCAGTCGATGCGACAATGTTATTCTTGTTGTCGCGCGCGATTGCGGATATTCGGCCAGTCGGAGTTCGGTTTGTGCTGCCATAGAAACTGTTTGGATCCCATTGCACCGTCGATGACTGCGGGGGCTTATCCGGGGCGACGATAACAGCGAGGCTTACCCCGCCCTCGAGCTCGACGTGGTGCTCGACCGACGCTATTCCGCCCCGCTCCCACTCGACTCTCGTTACGCAGGGCGCGAATGAGCTGAGAGTGAGAGTTGTCACCGGCTTCAACGCGACCGTGATGTACCGAGGCCCGGTTGGCTGAAGTTGCGTGGATGTAGGCTCGGCGCATCCCGCGAGGAGGTACACCATGATGGAAAGAGCAATACTCTGTTTCATACAATTCTCCACTGTAGAGAAAAAGGTCAGCAGCCGATCTGTTCCATGATCGCGGTTGCCTCGGCAATCAGCGCAGCGGCGTTCGATGCGCTGAGTTTTTTCTTTCCGGCCTGCGCATTCACTTCGTTGATGAAAGCCTGGAGCGCAGCGCATGCGCCGGCGGTATTACCCGCCTCCAATGCATTGTGCGCGGAGTTGAGTTTGGCTTGCAGGCTTGTAGTTGTGCCGTTAGCCAGGCCAAGCCCCGTGACGGTGGTTTCGAGATCACTGACTTCGTCCGCGGGATCCTGTGACGATGAGCCCCGGATCGCAACACCGTGTTCGGCTCCGGCCGAGACGCTCACGAAGTCGGTCCCCGCCGGTATGCTGGTCTGGCCCCACAGGTTATCTCCCCACGCGACAAGCGAGCCGTCGGCTCGCAGGGCCACGCTGTAAAACAATCCAGCCGAGACTGCAACGAAGTCGGTTCCAGCTGGCGTATTGGAGACCTGACCTTCATCGTCCTGCCCCCAGGCCACAAGCGATCCGTCGGAGCGCAGTGCTACGCTGAAACCTCCTCCAGCCGATACTGCCACGAAGTTGTTTCCGGAGGGAGTGTTGGTGACCTGACCAGAAAAATCATTTCCCCACGAGACGAGCGAGCCGTCTGAGCGCAAAGCGACGCTATGATAGGTATCTCCAGCGGAGACGGCGACGAACCCCGTTCCCGTGGGAGTGCCAGAAACCTGGCCGAGAACATCACTTCCCCAGGAGACGAGCGAGCCGTCGCTGCGCAAGGCTACGCTGTGATACCCTCCAGCCGAGACAGCCACGAAGCCGGTTCCGGTGGGCGTGTTGGTGACCTGGCCAAAGGCATCATATCCCCACGAGACAAGCGATCCGTCGGAGCGCAGTGCAACGTTGTGAGCCACTCCCGCGGAGACGGCGACGAAGTTGTTACCGGAGGGCGTGCCGACCTCACCCGAATAACCCTCTCCCCAGGAAACAATCGAGCTGTCGGCAAGTAACGCGACGCTGTTGTTCCATCCTGCCGAGACGGCGGTGAAGTTGTTTCCTGCGGGGGTGTTGGTGACCTGACTGAAGGAATCATATCCCCAGGAGACAAGCGAACCTCCTGGTGTGGCCAGGGGGGTTTGATCCAACACTGGGCCTTTCGGAGCTGGCCCGGTAGGGAATTGTCGATTGTCGCAGCCAGCCAGTGTGAGGAGCGCCAACGGAATGGAGAACAAAATCCTGAATTGCATAGCGCCTCTGGATTCGGAGTATGCCGATCTCGTATTCATACGAATTCCGGGACCGAATCCCGACATGCGCGCTGATTACGCCAGGGAAGCCTTGTTACCGCACTCTATGTAATCGCTCGGAGACCATTCGCCTGAACGTTCCGTCCTCGAGGTATTTGCGGAGATTCTTTCCGGGACATCCGGTGTCGGCGTAATTGTAGTGTCCGCCTATTCTGTCGAGGGGAAGGTCAAACTGATCCAGTGCCCACGCCATCATGTCGGCGATTGCATTCAGCTGCTGAGGTGTCGGCTCCTGGACTTCGTAGTTGCCGATCACGCTGATGAGGAAATGACCGCCGGGATCGTACGCGGTATTTGTCTCGCCCATGAAGTGATAGTCGCGCCCTTCGTAGATATCGCCATCGAGGCCGAGCAGAAAATGATATGGAACATCCCACCAGTTACGATCGGATGCGCCCCATGATTGAAGACCGCGCAGTCGTGTAACGGGAGAATCGCCGGGAAGCAGTGGCTTGGAATCACCCGTGTGATGCAGTGTAACGTGCGTGATGTTGTGCGGAATGCGGAGGCGCATCTCTGCGCTGCCGGCGATTTCTGAATTCCTGATTTTCTCCGGCAGTGACGCGAGTGTTGCGACCTCGAGCGCGACGAGTCCTGCGCCCAGCTCGCCAGGTCCATAGATCGCAACGACAGCAACATGAAATCCGTTCCAGTTGAAGGCTGATCCTTCGCGTGCGATTCGTTCTTCGTTCATGTCGCTCAATACCATGTCGAGCCGTACGATGTCGACGGGTTTCGCGCCGGTGGAATCGACGGAGACGCTCAGGATATTTATCCTGAGATTCTCGAACGCGAGAAAGTCTCCTGCCCTTTTGTTGCGGCGAGCTGCATTTGCTGCGTAGCCGAGTGGCGGGTTTACCTGCCATTCGCTGTGGGGAATGATCTTTGGCTTTGGAACAGCAGGAGTATGCTGTACCGTGGCGCAGCCGAGTATTGCGGTGAGGGCGAGGTATCGCGTCGATGGTCGGATCATGGTGCTACTATGTAGTACTGTCGGATCTCAGCGGTAAATAGCGACGTTCTTCCACCACGGTGGTATATGTCATTTGCTTCGAGCGCGACACCCGCTGACGTGATTCGAATTTACGGAACGCGTCGTCGATCTCACGCGTGAGACGGGACTTAACCGAGTCTTCCGCAAAAGAGAACACAATAGAGTTGCGTACGATTCGCTTGAGCGTGGGATAATCGAGCGACTGCTCCTGCACTGCTCGCCGATACTCGGTAGTGAGTGTCGTGCGTGATACGCCTTCATCATCGGTCGCAAGTACAACAGGCACGCCAGACTCGAGATATGTACGCAGCGGATGATTATCGCCTTTGATTCCGAGAATCACATCACTGCTCGACAAGCTTATCTCTACAGGAATTCTTTTGGCCGCCATTTCGCGGAGCAGGTCGCCGGCATTGTCTTCATGCATGATGTCGGTGCCGTGACCGATACGCAGTGCGTGACCGCGTTCTACCGATTCGCGAATGTGAAACCGAAGACCTTCCGGCGGCACCAGCCCCTCGGCCAGCTCGCCTGCGTGAAGAGTGATCTTCACTTCGGGATAGAGATTGTGAAGGAAGTCGATCATCTGCATGTGCAGGCGGAAGTCGCGCATGGAGACAAGCCCGTCCTCGGGCATCACCATGTTGAGGCCGACCCACCGGTGATCATATCGCGCCATCTCGAAGCCTGTGAGAAACTGCCCAAAGACGAGCTTTGGATCGAGGCCTCGCAACACCTGGTAAAGAAACCTGATGGTGACTTTGCATCCCTGGTCCTGATCTGGCGACGCGCACTTCAGCAGCTGTTTCTGTTTTGATTCAGCTGCATCGAGATCTCTCTTCGATATTGCGAGGCTGTCGCGGAGGCCGAGTGCGAGGAGCTTGTCGCGCATTGTGGCGAAGTCGTGTGTGTCGCCGAGCCTTGATGCCAGGCCGAATTCATGCGCGCGACCGGGGCCGAGCATGAGCTCGAGGTAGCTGATGTTCTGGCTCGCGGCGCGTGAGGCGACTTCGGCGAGCATGTCGCCAACGTGGCCGTTGCCGGCGATGTCAAACTTGTCGAAGGTGTCGAAAAACTGGTC
>DASROK010000008.1:0-6756 GCA_035646915.1 Gemmatimonadaceae bacterium | reverse complement strand
TCGCACATCTCTATACAGGATTGCACGTCATCGTAAAACGCGCAGTGCTCCCCATCCCTCAGCATCGCGGCAACACCCGGCGTACGTTCGGCCAGATAGAAACCGCCTGCCAGGATCACCATCCACGTTCGGTCTGACGTGTACGACACACCGCCCGCGGCACGAGCGGGATTGATCCCGAGTGTTATCGCTGAGCTCGAGCACACACCCGCAAACTCCTTCCCTTCAACTGGCCGGCCACTCCATCGCAGCTGTCCGCGCCATTTTTCCCATCCAGGTCCCCAGACCTTCACCTCGTAATACTTTGCGATCTCGATCAGGAATTTCGCTCTCTCCGGATCGTATCCCGCTCCGATGAACGCGACATCCGATCGATATTGGTCTTCCTGAGCAACAGGCTGAATGCGCGCATCGCCCGCAGCAGGAAGAAACACCGCGTTCAGGCCGTTCGCGTTCCACTCGTCCTCGAACCCCGTGATGAAGAATGTTCGAGCGAGCTTTCCTATCGACGCGATGTGTGCGATGTCCGGCCGATCGAGATCCTTGTACCACTGTGGATCGTGATACCACATCGCGTTTGGCCTGCCCTCGATGATCGCTGCGACAGTTTCAGGATCCAATGCGAGACATTTGGAAAGAAAAACGAAATCGGGTGCGAACTGATTCGCCTGCCAGCGCGCCCAGAGCTGCGTGAGCTTCCACCCGATCAGCCGCTTCATGCGGCGGTCGTCGATGAGGAGTGTGGTGTGTCCCGCACGCTGCATCGCGCGCTCGAGAGCGCTTTCCATTCTCCACGTGTTATCGCTGCCGATGAGAAGAATTCTCACCGCTTTCCTTTTTCCCAGAGTCGCGCGTACTTCGCGAACACACTCACCGAAGCCATGCCGGCGAGAAGCGCGCCCCTCGCTCCATCCATCCATCCGCCTCTGAGAATGAACACCGAGAGAAACCGGAACTTCGGCCGAAATATCACCGACGCGATTCGCGTTCTCGTGCCGCGATCGTAGCGGTCCTGTGCCCACCATTCGCTGTAGCGGCTGAGTTTCTCGAACCAGCTGTGGAGCGTTGGATACGGCTCGTGCGTCAGTGCGGACTCGAGCTCTCCGACTTCACCGCTCACCTCGACGTGCTCATGTACCCGGCTCTCATTGTATCTGATCGACGAGCGAAATAGCCGGATTGGCTTGTCGCTATCCCATCCCCCATGCCGGACTTCTCTTCCAAGAAAAAAATTTCGCCGCGGTACTCGATACGCATCGAATCGCGGCGCAGTGATAACCTTCGAGACTTCTTGTGCTAACGCCGGCGATGCTCTCTCATCGGCATCGATAACTAGAATCCATTTAGACTTTGCGCGCTCGATTGCGACATTACGCTGAAGCCCGATGGTAACGAACGGATTTGCGATGACCGTCGCGCCGGCCTTCTCTGCGAGTGCAACAGTGTTATCGGATGATCCATCTTCGACAACGAGAATCTCATCCGCCCAGCGCACTGATTCGATACACGCGCTGATGTTCATTGCTTCATTTCGCGCGGCAATGACGATCGTGACGGACGTTGTCACCTCTCGCGTCTCGGCTATCTCTGTTTTGTCTGCTATCTGGCGGCCCGAACGGCCGCCTCGAAGCCGTCGATCATTGCCGTTTCCGGAAACTCCCTCGCAACACGCGAACGCGCAGCAGATCCCATCGCCGTTCTCTGCTCCTCGCTCATCAGCAGTGTCACGACCGTCGCTGCAGTTGTCGCTGCATCCTCCGGCGGAACAAGCGCACCGCTGATCATGTTCGCGACATACGTCTCGGCAACACTTCCTTCGGCGGCAATCACTGGAACGCCGAGTGCCATGAGATCGAGTATGCCGAATGCGGCAGTGTCCGCTTCTGCGACAACCCAGCCAAGCTCAGCATCACGCATGAGCGTCAGATGATCGTCTCTCTCGCCAAGAAAGCTGACGAGATGCATCACATCGAGTGCTGCTGCCTGCATGCGAAGGTCTTCGCTGTCCGAGCCGGCGCCGAAAATGATGAGCCTGAGATAAGGGTGGCGGGGCGCGAGCATCGAGACCGTCCGGATTGCCGTCGCTGCCCGGCCTCGCGACGTCGGGTCGTAAACGCAGATGATGTAGCGAATGTCCTCAGGCTTTTGTCCCTGCACTGGAACTGCTCTGTCAGGATACCGTGAAGCATCGACGCCGAGTCTCGCAATGCTGGACGAGTTGGATTTCTCGCGGTCCGATCTTCTCGTGTCGACTTCATTCGCGAACATGTACTTCGTGTTAGTGAGCCACTGGGCCACCTTCCCCGCGGTGTGCATCGCGAGAGCAGTTCCAGCAGGGGTCCTCCTGATCACTGTGCCGCGACCGCCAAGCTTGCAGGCGACGGAAGCAATCAGGTGTTCGCGATCAGTATGCACCAGCACCGCGTCTGCATCCCATTGGCGAAACAGGTGCCTGAGCCGCCATGCAGCTCCAAGCCACGTACCTCCGCTCGAGAATGCTGCAACGTCGAACGGCGCTACATCTTTTCTTGCGGCAACAGGATCATCTGCGCCAAGCCGCGACGCAACCGTCGCCATTCGCGACGCCGACTGCTCTACACTGCTGTGGGGCTCGGCCAGAAAGGTGACGTTGTATCCGCGCGCAGCAAGACCTCGTGCAGCGACGGCAAACGCTCTTGCAGTTCCCGACCACTCGCGAGCGGAATGCAGAAAAAGAATTCGCACCTATACCGCCGATGAAATCATTGGTTCGTTCCTCGTGGTCCTGCCAAACTGCAAAGTATAAAGTCGATGGTACGCACCTTCAGCCTGCAGCAGCTCAGCATGTGTTCCACGCTCCACTATCTCGCCTCTGTCGAGCACGAGGATCTGATCCGCATGGACAATCGTTGAAAGCCGGTGCGCGATGACGAACACCGTTCTTCCCTCGAGCAGCCTGTCCACTGCTTCCTGCACAAGCCGTTCTGATTCCGTATCGAGCGCCGATGTAGCTTCGTCCAGAATGAGAATCGGCGGATCTCTAAGCAAGGCGCGTGCAATCGCGAGTCGCTGCCTTTGCCCGCCCGAAAGGCGCGTGCCCCGCTCGCCCAGGATCGTATGGTAGCCGTCCGGCAGCTCCTCGATGAATGAGTGAGCATTTGCCGCCTCCGCAGCCGCCTGGACCTCTTCGTCAGTGTATGTCCGGTCGGTACCGTAGGCGATGTTGTTCCGTACGCTGTCGTTGAAGAGGACCGTGTCCTGGCTCACGATTCCGGTGAGCGACCGCAGTGCGGGAAGCTTCAGCGATCGCGTGTCGATTCCGTCAATCGTGATGCGTCCGTGCTCGATCTCATAAAAGCGCGGAATCAGATCGACCAGTGTCGACTTGCCTGCCCCGCTGGCGCCCACCAGTGCCACGATTTCACCCTTGCGCGCACGGAAGGAAACGTGGGACAGAACAGGCGCTTCCGCGTACGCGAAGCTTACATCCTCGAACGCAATCTCTCCGTCGAACGAAGCGACGTCCCGCGTTCCCTTGTCTGTCTGCTGTTCCGATGACGCATCGAGAATCTCGAAGAGGCGTTCCGCCGCAGCAAATGAAGACTGTGCAGTTGTCGGAAGCTGCGAGAGAGCTTTCACCGGCTGGAGCATTCGCAACGCATAAAGCAGAAACGCGATGAGATCTGCGCCTGAAAGCGCGTGATCCACGAGCACTTCGCGCGCCCCAAACCAGAGCAATGCAGTCGCGACAGTGGTTCCAACGACTTCAGTAACAGGACCTGCAAGCTGCGAGAGCCGCGTCAGCCGGACGGTGAGCTTTGCGTAACGATTGCTCGCGTCGCCAAACCGGGCGATCTCGACATTCTCTGCCCCAAACGATTTGACGAGCCTGATGCCGCTCACTGATTCCTGCACGACACTCGTCATCTCACCATGCTGATTTCCTTTGCGGCGATTTCCTTTCCTGAGTTTTTTCAGAAGCGGCGCGAGCGTTCCGCCGAGTATCGGAACAATTACCAGTGCCATCAGCGTCATCTTCACCGATATCATGAAGAGGAACGCGAAATAGCTGATCACGAGCGCGCTGTTCTGGAGCGACGACGTGACTATTTGCGTGAGAACGAGCCGCGTCTCCGCCGTGTCCGTGATGACGCGGGAGAGAATCTGTCCTGTCTTTGTTCTCTGGAAAAAACTGAGCGGCAGGTGAACGATGTGATCGTAAACAGCATTGCGCAGATCACGGGTCACGTACTCCTGCAGGCTCGCCCCAAGCTGTCCTGCAATCCAGCTCAGAAAATTCTTGATCAGGATCAGCGCAATGACGATGAAGATGACGTTCCTGAGCGATCCCATCTTGTCATCTGGATCGAGCAGGAAGCCAATCGTCTTCGAGAGAACAGTCGAAAGCTTGTTACCGCCTACAGTGAGCGGCGGCTGATCGAAAAGGGTGTTGAGAAACGGGATCAGCAGGGCGAGAGAAAACGCATCGAGAACCGCTGAAGCGATATTTGCCGCAACAGCTCCGATCATTCGCCCGCGGTGAGGACGAACGTATGGCCACAGCCGCCCGTAGACGGACACTCAGCCCCTCGGCGTCAGCAGTGCGAGAGGCAGGATCACTTCCTCCGGCGTCACTCCGCCGTGAAGGAATGATCCGCGATAGCGGCTCTGGTACTCCCGCAGCTTGGTGGGATAGACAAAGAAGCAGTCGTTCGTGGCAAGCAATGTGTTTGCGCCGGATCCTCGTCGCGGCAGCCGAAGATCATCCTCGTTTGTGAAAAGCAGAGCCTGATCAGCGCGCTCCGCTCTCAGATCCTCGCCGAATTTGTATCGCAGGTTCGCGCTCGCATCACGCTTCGCAAACACCGTCGCAGGCGTGTTGCAGTGAATCGACCCGTGATCAGTGGTGAGCAGGACAGAAATTTTTCGGCGCGACGCTTCCTTGAGAACACTGAGAAGCGCGGACCTCTGGAACCATTGCCGCGTGATCTGTCTCAACGCGATTTCATCGCGCGCGACCTCGTACAGGATCTGCGACTCGCTTCGCCCGTGAGTGAGAAGATCCACGAAGTTGAACACGAACGCGCTTACGCCTTCGTTCGCAATCGCGGTGCCGAGGTGCCGCTCGAGCTCGTCTGAATTCTGGGCTGTCGAGATTTTCTGATAGCGGACATTTGTCGCACCGTTCAACTCCTGCAGGTGCGTCTCGAGCAATTCTTTCTCGTGCGCGTTCAGCGATTCATCTTCGCGGTCTGCATTCCCCCACCAGTCAGGAAGTCGCGCAGCGATTTCACCGGGAAACAACCCGCTGAAAAGAGAGTTTCGTGAATACGGCGTCGCAGTTGGAAGAACAGCGTAATAATGAGTGGTCTCGACGTCGAAGAAAGGCGCAAGCAGCGGCTCGAGAACGCGCCATTGATCGAGTCTCAGACAGTCGACAACAACGAATACAGCTGCGCGATCGCGCTGAAGAATCGGAAGGAGAAACTCACCGACGACATCGATCGAGAGCGGTGGCCTGTTGCCCTCGAGATGCTTGAGCCACGCCGGATACTCAGTCTTCATGAACGCCGCGAACTCGCGGTGCATGTCGGGATAAAGTCCGCGCAGCGAATCGTAGAGTCCCATCTCGCCGGCCGCCGCGAGATCGACATCCCAGCGCATCAGCTCATCGAAGCGGTCGATCCATCCGCGCCAGTCGAGATTGCGATCCCGCTCGAGCTCGATCGCGCGGAAACGCTCGACGAATCGCCGCGCAATTGCCTGCTGCCGGATGCGCGGGCCTTCGAGAATCTGAGTTACGATGCTCAGGACCTGGCGGGGGTTAATTGGCTTGACGAGATAGTCGCGGATGTTTGCGCCGATGGCTTCCTTGAGGGTCGCATCCTCTTCGCTTTTGGTAACCATCACAACGGGAAGATTCGGCGCTATCTCACGGACGTCGCGATACGTCTCGAGGCCCCTTTTTCCCGGCATCTGCTCATCGAGAAGCATGATGTCGAACGGCCTCCGGCGGAGCATCTCGACTGCGTCATCGGCGTTCGACGCCCATTCCACGTCGTAGCCTTTGGAGCGCAGGAAAATGCGGTGGGACTCGAGAAGCTCGCCCTCGTCGTCGACCCAGAGGATGGATTTAGGGGCCTGTGCCATGGTGTTTTGTGAATGTAGCCGGGCGCGTATGGTATGCCTAGATTCCGGACGTGATCGGGCAACCTCCTCCATTCGCTCTGGCAGCACCGTTTTTTCGCTTCAAGGCGCTCGCGTCGCACGCGGGCCGTGCGGCACTCGGCGGCGATCGGGAAGTTGCGCTTGCCTGCTTTGTCGCAGCCCGGTTGGCTGTAAGTCTCCTCCCGCCGTATCTGCTTGCTCCCGCCGATTCCGCGGCGCGCATTGCCAGCACTCGCCAGTGGCTTGCGTCGCTTGCTCTTTCGAGCCAGGCCCGGGTTGCGATGGTTGGTGTTATCGACGCTGTTGCGTCGAGCAATCGTCGCGGGACTGTCAGCGCGCTGTCGTCGCTGATCGAGGCGTGCGTTCGGCAATTGGACCAGGCTTCGGTCGCTGAGCTACACGAATTGATGGGGGAGCTGGGGTAGGTAGAACTTCGGTCGCTGCTGGCGGCTCGTCTCTCGCGGCTAGCGGTCGCGGCTAGCGGCTCGCGGCGCGCTGTCTTTCCCGCCGATGTGAGGATCGTGATCTTCCGTAGTGAGCGAGCCGCGAGACGCACGCCGCGAGTGCGCGCCGCGAGAAGCGAGAAGCGAGCCGCGATATATTTGAGTG
>DASROK010000007.1:0-2669 GCA_035646915.1 Gemmatimonadaceae bacterium | reverse complement strand
CGGGCGATCGCTGAGCTGGGCATCGGACGCTGACATCTTCTGCCTGTCGGCAAGACCCGGCGCGACCTTCTCCATCGCCGTGAACATTTTTGCCGACAGGCAGAAGATGTCAGCGTTCGAGGCCCAGCTCAGCGATCGCCCGCCGCACAAGGACGATGCTTTGTTCGATCCGATCAGCGGCGATATTTCAGTTCACGGGAGTTATCCGGGCCGAGTGAGAGGCAGAAGCTTGTATACGAAGGCTGCTTTGCATCCTGTTGCTGCTCTTGCAGGGGTTGCAGCGCTTGGAGTCGGGATAGCCGTCGCAATTCGGGGACGGAATAACTAGATAGACAGACCCAGGCAGTGGAGAGCAATGAGTTTCCAGAAGTCAGATCTGAGTACTGAGTTCGAACTCAGTTCTCAGATCTGACTTCTGGAAACTCATTGCTCTCCACTGCCTGGGTCTGTCTTAGGTCTATTTGTCTGATCTCAATCGCCGCTAAGACAAAACCACTACTGCTGACAGGGAGCCAAAGGATCGGGCTTGGGCTTATCTACTCGAACCCGATCATTTCGGTTTGCAACAGCAAGTGCAATGTCACGGACAAACTCAGCAACATGTGCGAGCCCGTCGAAGCTGATGTACTGCGGCTCATCCGTCACCATGTGATAGTCGGGATGATAGCCGCGCGAGATGTACGCGATAGGAATTCCAGTGCGCGCGTACATGTAGTGATCGCTTCGGCAGTAACGATTCTGGACGTGGCGCGGGGCGTCGAAAGAGTAGTCGATGTCGTACGGCTCCTTCCGTGCCGCGTTCACTGAATCGACAAGATCTCCGAGATCCTTCGACAGCCGTCTCGAGCCCATTACCTGGATGTAGCGCGGGCCGGCAACAGGATTGTCGCGCTTCTCCCCTCGGCCAACCATGTCCATGTTGATCTGCGCAACGATCGAATCGTGTGGAACCGTGGTGTGATCAGTGAACCATGCAGAGCCGAGCAGGCCGGCTTCTTCGCCGGTGTGCCACACAATCAGGACAGATCGCCGCGGACGATTTCTGTTGGCAAGGTTCTCCGCGATCTCGAGAAGGGCAACAGATCCCGAGCCGTCATCGTCTGCACCGTTGTAGATGGAATCGCGACGCGGCGCATGAAGTTTTCTGAGACTGTCGCGTATTGCGGCCACTCGCGCAACCTCGGCCGGAGTGATTGGAGTGGTCCGCGCGACTCGCGGGTCGCTCCCGTTCGGACGCATCACGCGGTTGTACGCGAACAGTGAATCGTGATCGACTGCTCTCGACGCATTTGCGATGTGATCGCTGTGTGCTCCGATTGCAACGTACTCATCGCGGAGAGCGGGATCACTGCCTCGAACAATCGCTATGACGTTTCTTGCCGGCGCCTCCACTGGACGCTCGCTGAATCGGACGTCGAGTTTGACATCGGCACCTCGAGCTCCAGGCTTCGCATTCGCAAGCATGCCTCCAATGATCTTCGCCGCGGCAGCAGAAGAAATCAGCATTCCAAAAGGAGTGTGGACAGGTACTGTCTGACCCGCCAATCCTGAACCTCGTGATCTTACTGAATTCGCGCTTTGAAGATCGAGCGAAGCGATCATGATGGCCGCAGCCTGCGGATACTTCGAGATCGCCTGGGCTGACGGTGTCGAATATACCGATGTGGGCTGCCCGTTCGCACCCAGCGGTGCGTCGAAGACAATCACGCGGTTGGCGACGTCTGCCGGCGGGAGCACAACCGAAGAATCTCCAGCACGTCCTCCATAGACCGTGTTGTACGTACCGGCGGGAAGAGAAGGGGAGTACCGGACAGTCGATGTCGGGCGAATTGGAATGAAATCACGGAATGCGGTAAAGCTTTCGCTCCCGACTGACATGGTTGACGTTGAATCGGTTGCCCTGCGCACCATCGGAATTGTCTGGAACCACGTTCCATTTTCCCCGCCGGGCTCGAGTCCGAGTCGCTCCATTTCCTTCGCGACATACGACGTCATCACAACGTTGCCCTGCGCGCCCGCCTCACGCCCTTTCATCGAATCGTCAGCGATGAGATAAATCCGGCTGCGCACATCGGCCGGCGTGATGTCAGCGACAGTTCGCGATGGCGACAGGTCGCTCGTCCTGGGGGCGCAGGAGGCAATCGTGACAAGCAACGCTGTGCCAGTCACCACGATCGGTATTGTGTTCATTCAACCAATATCGCCGGTTGACCATGTTGAACGGGAGGCGTAACGTGCGCGCGCCATGGGCGACTCGATCAACATCTGGAGAAGTCTCAAGGGACTTCCGCGCGGAGTGTGGATCCTCTCTGCTGCGACGCTCATCAACCGGTCGGGAACAATGGTGCTTCCGTTCCTGGTGCTGTACCTCACGCAGGAGCTCGAGTTCAGCGCGCCGCGCGCTGGATTCGTGCTGGCGATCTATGGAGCGGGATCGATGATCGCTGCTCCACTTTCCGGAAGACTCAGCGATCGTCTGGGCCCGATGCCAGTGATGCGTGCTTCGCTTGTCATGTCTGGAATTCTTCTTTTTATCTTCCCGTTTTTCCGAACGTTTGGTCAGGTGCTGATCGTGACCTTTGTGTGGGCGACTGTCACCGACCTGTTCAGACCGGCGAACCTTGCAGTCATTGCCGACATAGTGAATCCGGACAAGCTCAAGCCTGCAT
>DASROK010000006.1:0-3668 GCA_035646915.1 Gemmatimonadaceae bacterium | reverse complement strand
GGCATTCCCTACGCTCTGACAACGTCCGAGTATGGTGAAGCGGGTGAGAGCCGCACGGGTCAAACTGTCCGACGGGCGGGTATCGGCGCGGTCGCCGGCGGTGTCATCGGCGCCGTGGTCGGCGGTGGTAAAGGCGCCGCGATTGGAGCTGGCGTCGGTGCAGGTGCGGGCACTGCGAGTCAGGTCCTGACAAAAGGTGAGAAGCTCAATATCCCTGCAGAAACGAAACTGGAGTTCACGCTGCGAGCGCCATTGGTAATCGCAGCGCGGTAGAGAAACCAAACCGCGGATTACTCGGATAAATCCGAGTAATCCGCGCAATCCGCGTTACTAGAACCCCTGAACCTTGCCCGCCTTCTTGTAGCACTGAAACACGATGTGCCAGCCGACGATGATCACGATCAGGAACGAGATGTAGAAGTACTGGCTCGGAATACCCAGGTTCTCGCCTGCGAAGTATGTGGTGTGCTGACCGATCATCGCCCACAGCAACGGGACCGACATATACGTGTTATGACGTGATCGCAGTCCCGCAAGCTTCACGACGTTTGCGTCGGGCGCCGTGCCTTCTTTTACTGCCCGAATGATTTTCTGCTGTGCCGGCCAGATCCGGAACCACACGTTAAACGCCATCGTGCTGCCGAACAGAACACCCGTGTGGATCAGCGTGCCGCGATAGCTGAAGTGTGCCAGGTGAGCGTAGAGCGCAATGATGATCGTGAGAAGCACATACGACGTGATCACTGCCGCGCGCAGATTGCTCGCGAGTCCGCTCTTCCACAACGCGTCATAGATAAAGACAGCGAGGAAGGTCACCAGAATCATGATCCCGGCCCCGGCAGACCAGTCCGCGCCGGCCGCAAATGCCTGCTTCGCGTGGTAATAGATCAACCCCAGCAGCAATATGCCGGTGACCCAGGTCCACGCGGCTCCCCATCGAAACCAGTACAACGCTCTCGGCATCAATTCCGGGACAACGATCTTCTTCGTGGGACCATCGAGTTTTGCAGCGAGCGGGCCGTTAACCCAGTTAAAAAAGTACAGGTGCCCGATCCAGATGATTCCAGCGAAGACGTGCATCCACCGAAATATCGCCTCTAAGCCGTCCATAAATCCTCCCGTGTGTGTTGTGGATATAGGGCCTCGCGGGACTCGCAGGCCGTTTCCGAAGGGAGGGAGTCTACCATATCCATAAAACCGGTATAATCGTCGGATACAGGAGCGTCGTATGAATTACTTGGGAAGCGATGCCATCACGCTGTCGCGAGACGCGGAAGTTGTCGCCATTCCGGCGGGTCACAAAATCATGTTGCCGAAAGGTACTGAGGTCGCGATCACGCAGGCTCTCGGCGGCACCTACACCCTCGTCGTTCCCACCTATGGTGGGCTCTTTCGACTAGCCGATAAAGATGCGGATGCGATTGGAAAAGAGCCGCGCGCCCAGGCGGCTGCCGCAGCAGCCCCGCTTTCCGGGGAAGCCCTCGAGAAGGAAGTCTGGGATCGACTGAAGACCTGCTACGACCCCGAAATTCCGGTGAACATCGTTGATCTCGGACTCATCTACAGCATGGAGATCTCACCGCTCGAAAGCGGAAATCGCGTCGATGTGAAAATGAGTCTCACCGCGCAGGGCTGCGGCATGGGCGGGTCGATCGCAAATGATGCGCAGAACAAACTGCTCGATATTCCTGGAGTTACCGAGGCCGACGTTCAGGTGGTTTGGGATCCGCCGTGGACCGCTGAAAGGATTTCTCCAGAGGGCCGGACTCTACTCGGGATCCATTAAGCGCATCCAGCAGCTTCTGCCCCTTCAGTAAGGCTTCATCAAATTCCGCAGCAGGATCGGAGAGCGCGACAATCGCGCCTCCGATGCCGATCGAAACCTGGCGTCCATGAAACACCGCCGTTCGTATCACGATGTTCAGATCGGCCGTTCCATTCAAAGCCAGAAAACCAATCGCGCCTGAATACACGCCGCGTGCGGAATGCTCAAGCCTGTCGATGATCTCCATCGTGCGAAGTTTGGGAGCTCCCGTCATCGAACCGCCGGGGAATGCGCTGCGGATGCAGTCGATAGCCGTGACGTCTCGGCGAAGCCGTCCCCGGATCGTACTCACCAGTTGATGGAGGTTCGCGTACGTTTCCACTTGCATCATCTGCGGGACATGAACGCTGCCCAATTCGCAGACGCGTCCCAGATCGTTGCGGAGCAGATCGACGATCATCAAATTCTCCGCACGCGTTTTCACGCTTGTCTGTAACGTCTCACGCAAACGCTCATCTTCTGCAGGATCGGAGCTGCGTCTCAGCGTTCCCTTGATCGGTCGCGACTCCACATTGCATGCGCGATCGATTTTGAGAAAGCGTTCGGGTGAAGAACAGGCGACGGAAAGCTCATTGAAGCGAAGAAACGCGGAGTACGGCGCGGGATTCAAACGTCGGAGCACCCGATAGTAATCGAGCGGGTCGACGCTCGACGTTGCCCGCAACCGATTCGTCAGACAGATCTCGTAGCTCTCGCCGTTTCGAATTTCCTCCAGACAAGTCTCGACGTCGGCAAGGTATGCCTCCCTGTCTTGTTCCAGCGAGAAGGACGCACGCTCGGCAGGACGCGGTGCCGGCGCTACCGACACGGTTTCCAGCCGCTGCTCCATATCGTTGAGCCATGCGGTGGCGTCTCCGCGCTGCGCGGTTGTGCCCGCAAATACCAGATAGAGGCAGCGCTCTTGATGATCGAACGCGAGGAACCGATCGACGAACAGGAACCGCGAATCGGGATACGGAGAACGATGCGTCTTAGCGCCGCCAGTCTCGGATTTTAGTTCGTAGCCGAAGTAACCAACAAAGCCGCCGTTGAAATCGAACGGCAGTTCGGGTGAGGAACAATGACGATCCCGCAGCTCGTTTTTCAGATAGTCGAAAACCGGGACATCCTGAATGAGAGCTCCTGTTCCCATGAAGGAGAAGCGAGATCGCCGTGCCTCACCGTCACTGGAGTCGAGCCAGAAGGCGGGGCGCTCAAAAGCGAAGAGCTCGCAGAAGGTATCTTCGGCTGTGGGATAGGTCGTGAGCTTTCGCGAGAAAGTCTGCCAGTGTGTGTGTGGCCGTGAAGAACGCTTCGGCTCATCGGCGCGTTGGTCCGGCACCAAGCCGATGAAATTTCGCAGCAGTTGCTCGCCATGTTCGGTGGCAATCGATTCGGGATGGAACTGGACGCCGAACAGTGGGCGCTCGCGATGCTCGAGACCCATGACGAGGTTGTCTTCAGTGCGAGCCGTGATGCGAAGACAATCGGGAACGGGCTGAGCCACGATCAGCGAGTGATAGCGAACGGCTTGAAATACTCGCGGGATGCCTTCGAAAAGCGCGCTGCCATCGTGATGGACCATACTCAGGCGGCCGTGCCGCGGTTCCGGACCGTGCGTGATGGTTCCACCGAAAACCGAGGCGAGGCCCTGAAGACCGAGGCACACGCCGAGCACCGGTACGTTCGCGTCGAGAAGGATCTGACGGCAGATGCCGAAGTCGCGCACGTTATCGGGATGCCCGGGGCCCGGCGAGAGAATCACTCTGTCCGGCGCAAGATCCAGAAACTGATCCCACGTGAGTTCGTCGTTGCGAACGACGATGGGTGGAAATCCAGTGACGGTCCCTACAAGTTGATAAAG
>DASROK010000005.1:0-6927 GCA_035646915.1 Gemmatimonadaceae bacterium | reverse complement strand
CAGAATGCGACTGAGGCAATTCAGGAGCTCAGCCGCTTCATCGGAATCGTAGGTCTTGTTGCGCTGCTGCTCGGCGGCGTAGGTGTCGCAAGCGGCGTGAGAGCATTCGTTGCGAGAAAAATCGATACAGTCGCTATTCTCCGGTGCCTCGGCGCGTCGAGCGGGCAGGTGCTCGGAATGTATGTCGCGCAGGCGGCCGCAATGGGAATCATCGGAGCGATTGCCGGAGCGATTATCGGCGTTGCCGTTCAGCTCGGCCTTCCATCTGTGTTTGGCGATTTTCTGCCAGTCGATGTGAAGGTCTCGCTCGAGCCCGCGGCTATCATAACCGGAATACTGGTCGGCGGATGGATTGCTCTGGTGTTCGCGCTGCGTCCACTGCTTGCGCTGCGCAATGTGTCTCCACTTCAGACACTCAGGCGCGACGCAGATTCGGAAGTACTGAAGATGCGATGGACTGATGTTCCCCGCGTGCTCGTCGATGTCGCGCTCGTTGCGAGTGTAATCGGCATCGCGGTGCTCCGCGCTTCCACTGTGAAGCAGGGACTCGGCATGAGCATCGCGACACTCGCGGTGCTCGGCGTACTCACGCTGAGCGCCGTATTTCTGTCGTTTATCGCGCGGAAGGCGCTTCGCACCGGGTGGCCGTACGTCGTGCGGCAGGGTGTTGCAAATCTTTACCGTCCCGCGAACCAGACGAGATCAGTTGTGCTCTCGCTCGGTTTTGGCGCGTTTCTCATCACGACTTTGTACCTCGTTCAGTCGAATCTTCTGAGGCGCTTTGAGTTCAACGCTGCGGCGTCGGAGGCGAATCTCGTTTTCTTCGATATCCAGAATGACCAGGCGGAGGGAGTCGATTCGATGGTGCGTGCCCGCGGAAAAATCCTGCAGTCCGCACCCGTTGTGACGATGCGGATCTCGCGCATCAACAATCGCGCTGTCGACCAGATCATCGCTGAGTCGCGTGCGCAGCGAACCGCTGATTCGATCGCGAGAAAAAAAGGCGGAGCTGCAGCTGAATCAGTCGCTGCTCGAAGAAAAGCGGAAGCAGATGCGAGGAAGCGTGGCGCTCCTCCGCGGCAGTCCGGACGAAACAGCTGGGCGCTGACGCGGGAATATCGATCGACATTTCGCGACACTCTTACATCAGGCGAAAAAATCGTCGAAGGCAAGTGGTTCAGTCGCGCTGCTCTGGATGGAAAAAGCGACACGACTGAGATGTCATTCGAGAAGGACGTCGCCGAAGAGCTTCGCGTGAAACTCGGCGATGTCGTCACGTGGAACGTTCAGGGTGTCGAGATTCCCGCGCGCGTCACGAGCCTTCGGGAAGTGACATGGACCAGGTTCGAGCCGAATTTCTTTGCGGTCTTCGCGTCGCCTGCCCTGCGAAGCGCGCCGAAGCAGACCGTGGTGCTGGCCAATGTCGAAGGGGCAACAACTGTGGCCGAGCTGCAGCGGGATATCGTGACGCGGTATCCCAATGTTTCGAGCGTGGATTTGACCCTCGTGAAGCAGACTGTTCAGCGTATTGTTGACAAGGTTTCAACGGCGATCCGCTTCATGGCGCTCTTCAGCCTGGCAATGGGAATTCCGGTGCTTTTCAGCGCGGTTGCGGCAACACGCAGGGAACGCATTCGCGAAGGTGTTCTATTGAAGACACTCGGCGCAACACGAGGGCAGATTGTCCGGATTCTGCTCGCTGAATACGGGCTGCTCGGCGTGCTGGGGAGCCTGACGGGAATGCTGCTGGCGATCGGAGGAGGGTGGGCGGTCATTCATTATGTATTCGAGGCGACCTACAGTCCTGCGTTCGTGCCGGCAGTGCTCATAGCGCTGGCGATGCTGAGTCTCACGGTAGCGATTGGACTCCTCGCCGGACGTGACGTGTTCAAGGAAACTCCGATGTCGGCGTTACGGGACATCTGAGCATTGCGGCAATAAGTACCTGATCTATACTCAACCTTCACTCTGATTCCTCTTCATTTCCTCGTGTCCCGAATGCCTGATTCGCTGCTGCGTTACCGCACGCTGTTTGTGTTCGCTGCATTTGCAGTAGCGGGGTGCAAGGATTCCGTCGGGACGCTGCAGCCAACCGGGCTGGCGCAGGATCAGGGAGCCGCGGGTGACGGAACGGCAGGAACGGTTCTGGTCACACCACCCACGTTCACGGTCAAGGATCAGAACGGCAACGCGCTCGGAGGTGTGAGCGTGACGCTTGTCGTCACGGCGGGAGGCGGCACGCTCGTCGATCCGCCGACCAGCTCGAAGAACGGA
Source organism: Gemmatimonadaceae bacterium (assembly GCA_035646915.1). Taxonomy (GTDB): domain Bacteria; phylum Gemmatimonadota; class Gemmatimonadetes; order Gemmatimonadales; family Gemmatimonadaceae; genus UBA4720. Next base: position 4,653 of record DASROK010000005.1, on the reverse strand, counting down.
CCGACGCCGGTCGGCACATGGAGGCTCGGCAATATCGCGGGTCTCAACAGCATTACGGTTACCGCCGGCAGTCTCCCTCCGCTCATCATCTCCATTAATGGTAAAGCGGGAGCGCCGGCAAACATCGTCTTCGTGACGGGCGCGAATCAAACCGCTCCCGCTGGAAGCACGCTTTCAGTCTCGCCAGTTGCGCAGGTGAGGGATCAATTTGGCAACGCAGTGCCGGGCATTCCGGTGAGCTTCACAGTTGTCGAGGGTGAGGGAACCCTTTCTTCGCCGAACACAGTGACGTCGGATGCTTCCGGCAACGCAGCATCTCCCTCGTGGACGCTCGGCAAAAGTGCGGTGCGGCAGTCAGTGCGCGCGGCTGCTGGTCAAATCGCCGCAAACGTATCCGAAATCATTGCAACCGACTACGCGATCGACCTCAGATTTTTTGGCGACCCAATGCCTGACAATACTGCCGCGATGTTCGAGGCAGCGGCGGCGCGAATCAGGGGAGCGGTGGTTGGTGACGTGCCAGATATCCAGTTCCCGGTTGTGAACCTCGAGAGTGACTGCCGGGTGCCGGGCCTTCCGACTGCGTTTACCGAATTCGTGGACGATGTAATCATCTACGCTTCTTTTGGCCCAATCGACGGACCGAGCAAGATTCTCGCGTTTTCATTCCCATGTTATGTGAGACTTCCCTCACAGCAAACGTTGATTGGGGTGATGAAGTTCGACTCCGACGATCTCGACGCGATGATCGCGCGAGGAAATCTCACCGACGTAATTCAGCACGAGATGCTGCACGTTGTCGGAATTGGAACGCTTTGGGGTCGCTTGGGTCTTCTGTCTGGTGCGGGCACAAGCTTCAGTCGTTACACCGGCACGTTCGGCGTTGGTGGATGCGTAACGCTGGGAGGCACGCCCGTGTGTCCGGGCTCCGTTCCGGTCGAGAATACCGGCGGAGCGGGAACTGCGGATGCGCACTGGCGGGATGCGGTGTTCTTCAACGAGCTCATGACCGGCTTCGTGAACAGCCGGGTTACGGTTCCCATTGGCATCATGAATCCTTTGAGCGTCATGAGCATTCAGTCACTGGCTGATGTGGGTTACACAGTCAATCCGCTCGCAGCAGATCCATTTGCGATTCCGGGCCTGTCTGCATCGCGTGCTTCTGCGCAGCTGAACGTCGATGTTCCTCAGTCGCCATGGGAAAGGGTGGACCATCCGTTATTCGAGCTGTCGAAAACCGGAACGGTCAAGCGAATCATCGTGCAATGATGAAGACATTGCGGATTGGCGCAGTGGCGTTCGCAATCGTTACTGCCGCTGCGTGCAGAGACAGCAAGCCTGAGAGTGGCGACACGTCGAGGGCGGTATTCAGGAATACCGGCGAAGCCGCTCACGTCGACATGGTTCGCATCGACTCGATGGCTGCCAAGCCTTCGCCGAGTGCGGTTCCAAACACCCCTGCGCCGCGCACTTCACCGGCGGCCGTTCCTCCTCGCATGCCGCCAGTGATCGGCGAAACGCGACGTGAGGCGCCGGTCTCTCGCGACCCGATGCCGCCGCTGAGAGGAGAAACAAGCAAAGGCGCAACGATGCCTGTCTACCGCGACAGCACGCAGGGCCCGCTGATGGGGATCGACTCCAAAGGCAAAGTTGTCCCGATCAAGAAACTGGAATACTGAATACTGAATGCTGACGCAGTGAGGAACTGCGAACCAGGAATTCCTCGGTCTCGTTCCTCACTACGTCAGCATTCAGTATTCAGTATTCCAGTTACTGCGTTCTTAACACAATAAATGTCGCGCCGTTAAAGGATGCTGCAGTGGTGAGATCACTGTTCAGGAGCCTGAACGTTCGAGCCGGGGCTCCCGCACCTCGCGAGAACAGGAAGTAATTACCTGAACCTGATCGCGCTGTGAGATTGCCAAGTCCAAAGCCGGTACCGCTGATCACAACGGGGTTCAACGGATAAACCTGCAGCGCCGGGTTATTCGAAACCACGTGTCTCACGGCGTCGCGCATGTTGTACGTCTTGTACGTGTACTTCGTCTGGAGATTCGGCACTCCGATGTCGTCAGCGTAGTTTGCGATCATCCACCCCGATATCAGATCATTGAACGAGACGTTGCCGGCGTGATTCGTGAGATTCACGACACCGGTGTCGGGCCCCGGTACCAGTGACCGGATGAATGCCTTGACGTCGCCACCCGGTGCATAATGGTCGGCCGTATAGCGGACCAGCGCCCACGCGGCTCCGCGGACGGCAAGCGATGTGTCTGCCATGGCACTGGTGGGTGAAAGCACACCCGGATTGGCCAGATAGAACCTGAACCGGGCGAAGTTCTGGAAGAAAAATGCAGCGTAATCGTTGATGTTGACGCGCAAGTCTGCGTCGGTGTAGTTGCCGTTATCGTTCAATCCCTTGAGCACGCGGCCGTTGAGATCCTCGGCAAAATGCGCGAGCCCTTCATCCAGCCACGTCGCTTCGAAATCGTCGGTCGCCGGATTTCGGAACCGCTCTGCACCATTGATCATGTGCTGAAACTCGTGCGCCAGCGTACCGCGGGTGCCCTGTTTTACAGTCGCTGTTGTGCGGACATTGTTGTTGATTGTTCCATTCGGATCGGGGGCAAGCGCATAGAAGATCTCGGCAACATTGCTCTGTGGGCACTGAGCCACCGGAAACAGATCACCGTTGAAAGCGAATCCACCGACAAAACCCTGCGAGCCCGCCTCGGTCAGCTTGTTCACGAGCGGCGTATACAGTATGACGATGCGGGAATTCGCATCGAGATCGCCCGGGGTGCCGAAATAGTCGACGTCCGTCGGATAGATAAGATTATCGAATTCAGTGGCGATCTCCTGGAAATCGGTGTCGGTGAACCCGTTCGACGGTGCAGCGTCGTCGAGGTACAGGATGGCACGCGTACTGATGTATTTCACGGTTGCGGTTACTTGCGTGAAGTCGGCGCAGCCGCCTCCGATCGGTTTCCCTGAGGCGTCGAACTTTGCGGGAACCTTGAAGTTTGATTTGTCGCCTACCGCGGGAATCGCCACACTTACTGAGCGACGCACGGCACTCGAGGCCAGATCCGAGTAGGCGTGTTTCCCGGCCATGAAGTCGAGTTCGCGACGCTCCGTGGCACGAAGCTTTGATTCAAAAGATGCCTGCACAGCACCTGGCAGATCCCCAACCGGAAGTGACAGTGACGCTGCTACACGGAGCGGAGTTGCCAGCAGCGTACTGGATGGGACTGTCTCGCCTTCGTCGGATTTGATCGAATACTGCGCGACCTGGTCCGGAAGCGGATTATTGTTCGCGGCGATGAGGAGGTACGATGATGCCGCAGCAGTTGATGGAATCTTGATGCATCCCTTCGCATCGATGGAGCTCACGATCGACGCGCTGCCGGGAGCCGGATCGACTGTGGTTGGCCCGCTTACGCAGACATTCGCCGGCTGAATCACGGTTATGGTGGCGGTACCGGTAATTCCGTCGACTGTTCCCTGAATCGTTGCGTTCCCGGGTGCGACCCCGCGAATCACGCCGTCGGGAGTAACCGTGGCAACGCTCTGATTGAGGCTTGTCCAGGTGATCGTCTTGCCCGTGAGTGGCGCGCCATTCTGATCTTTCACGAGGGCGCTTGCCTGAGCGGTCTCGTTCACCGAAATCGTATTCGGCGTCGACGTGACCTGAACAGTCGTGGTTACGAGGGGTTCGGGGCCGTCAGTCGATTTGCACCCGGCTCCGATGAGCAGGGCTACGATTAATCCACGCTTTCGCATCAAGAAAACTACTCCCTGCCCGGGTTTGTCAGTTCTGGAACGCGATACACTACCGCATGTAGTACACGTAACACAATAGAATGGTCGAACCCTGTATGGCAACAATAGAAGGGCGGTGGAATTGACATGGTTTTCGCTGGGTCGTACGTTGGCCGCTCCGCCATGCAAAGACATCGTCTAATTGTACTGCTGCTCGCTGCGGCAGCATGCACACCCACGGTGCCGTCGTCGCCGGCGGGCTCCAGCGCCGATCCATCGGCTGACCGACTCATTGGCACTCCATATCCCGGAGCTGCCACGCGACTCACCCCCCAGGATTCCGCATGGGTCGAGGCCACGATTCGCTCCCTCTCGCCCAGGGAAAGAGTGGCTCAGCTCATCATGCCATGGGTTCCCGGCGAGTACGCGGCGGTGGGATCTCCGGAATACGAGGAGGTGCGCGCCTGGGTCCAGGATGACAAAGTAGGCGGGCTTGTTCTGTCGATCGGTTTGCCGCTCAGCTACGCTGCAAAGCTCAATCACATGCAGCGTATTGCGCGCGTTCCGCTTCTCATCGCCTCGGACATGGAGAACGGAACGGGCATGCGGCTTGGCGGTTCGTATGCGTTGCCTTCTCTGCTGCCGCAGGGGGGAGGAACTGTATTCCCTCCGGTGATGGCGCTCGGTGCGACCGGTTCCGACGAGCTTGCGTACAAGCTCGGTCAGGTACTCGGAGCCGAGGCACGAGCCGTTGGCGTGCACATCACGTTCGGGCCGGTTCTCGACGTGAACGCAAACCCGCTCAATCCGATCATCAACGTCAGGTCCTTCGGTGAAGACCCGGCGCTCGTCTCACGTCTTGCGTCTGCATACATCCGCGGAGCGAGAGAG
>DASROK010000004.1:0-18001 GCA_035646915.1 Gemmatimonadaceae bacterium | reverse complement strand
CAACAGTGGATTGCGCAGGAGGTAACGCGATTCGAATCGAGCGATTTTAGTCAGCATGCTGGAGTCTCAGGCTGCGCGCCGCGCTTGGAGCAGCGTGGAGAAATAGACGTCTTCGAGACCGGCATCGACTGGCGCGAAGCCTTCGCCCGGGTCAACGTCGCACAGGACATGCAGGATTGTCTTTCCGGCAAAGAGTCGCGTTGAGAGAATCTGGTACTGCTGTCGATACCGCTCGAGCGCGCTGCGGTCGATGGTCTTCATCCAGATTCTTCCGCGAGTGGCGCTGATCAGATCGAGGGGTACGCCCTCGAGCGGAACGCGTCCGTCGACCAGCACCGCCATGCGAGTACAGAGATCCGACACATCTTCCACGATGTGAGTCGAGAGAATCACGACGACGTTCTCACCGATTTCCGCGAGGAGATTCAGGAATCGATTTCGCTCTTCGGGATCGAGACCAGCAGTTGGTTCGTCGACGATTATCAGCGAGGGGTTTCCGATCAGCGCCTGAGCAATTCCGAATCTCTGGCGCATTCCGCCCGAATATCCGGCCAGCGCTTTTTCGCGTACGCTCCAGAGGTTGGTCTGATTGAGCAACGTCTCGACTGTCGATTTGCGATCAGCCTTCGAAGAAATTCCCTTGAGCACCGCCATGTGATCGAGCATGTCGTAAGCAGAAATGCGCGGGTAAACGCCAAAGTCCTGCGGCAAATATCCAAGTGTGCGACGAAGACGCTCGGGTTCAGCGATGACGTCGATGTCACCGAAGCGAATCTTTCCCTCTGAAGGAGTTTGCAGCGTGGCGACAGTTCGCATCAGTGTAGACTTGCCGGCGCCATTAGGTCCAAGCAGTCCATACATCCCGCGCGGAATCGACAGTGTCACATGGTCGAGTGCGCGCGTGCCGTTGGGATAGATGTGGCTGACATTCCGAAGTGTCAGCATGGTCGATTCGTTTGTCATGTTGCGCATGCTACGCCGGTGCGGAGCGACGTGAGAGCGCATTACCGCCGAATGGTAGAACGGGACCGCCGAATGGAGTGCACCGTCCCTCGCTATGCTCGCAGGGCGCTCACATACTTCGACGATGATTCCACACACACTCGTGCTGCTTCCTCGATTCCTTGGAGAATGGAGTCCCGGCGAAGCTGCGGCCGCAGTGAGCGGGCTCACGGCCGGCGCGGTTGTGTCATTCCTTTTGTATCGCTTCGTGCGACGGACGCCGTGGCCGCGGCCCTTCCGCATCAGTTTCGTTTTACTGCATGCAGCTGCGGCCGTGGTCTTTGGCGTATCGTGGATTCTTCTCTCGATCGCGATCGAAAGCCTCTTCACCGGCAGCCTTGTACAGACGCGAACAGTCTGGCGGGTTGTAAATCTTCCTTCCGAGCTGCCTGAGATCAGCGTCCTCCTGTACGCGGTAATCGTCGGGATCGGCTACTCCGTCGAAAGACGAGCTCGTGCGGCGCGCATCGAGGCAGACGCAGTGCGGGCGCAAATGGCAGCGCTTCGGGCGCAGCTTCATCCTCACTTTCTGTTCAATGCGCTGCACGCAGTGGTGCAGCTTATTCAGGTCGATCAGGCACGTGCTACTGAGACTGCCGAGTTGGTCGCATCACTTCTGCGCGTCACACTTGAGGAAAAGCGTGACGAAGTGACGCTCGATGACGAGTGGAATTTCGTGTCGCGCTACCTCGAGGTTGAGCGCGTTCGCTTTGGCGACCGGCTCCGTGTCCGCGCGGAGATCGATCCGGATATCCTCGACGAGCGAGTGCCTTCATTCTCGCTTCAGACTCTCGTAGAAAATGCAGTCCGCCATGGCGCGGAGAACCGAGTTGCCCCGACGGAGATTGTTGTCAGCGCTTCGATCACCGACTCAAAGCTGAAGCTCTCGGTGTGGAACGAGGGTGAATATCTCCCGTCGCGTCCTGCGGAGAACGGGGTTGGCACTGGCCTGTCACGTCTTCGCGAGCGTCTCACGATTCTGTACGGTGATGCCGCGCACCTGACATGTGGTGTGCGCGATGGAGGTTTCGAAGCGGTGCTCCTGGTTCCACACAGCAGAGGGGACGCGTGAAGGTCCGAACACTAGTCGTCGACGACGAGCCACTCGCACGCGAGGGACTTCGCGCGATGCTCACTGCATTCGACTGGATTGAGGTGATCGGAGAAGCACCGGATGGAGAAGCGGCAGTGGAGGCGATCAATCGCCTGAGACCGGAGCTTGTTTTCCTCGATGTGCAGATGCCGGGACTTTTCGGGACCGAAGTGCTGCGTCGCATCGAGCGTCAGCCGTTCATCATTTTCACGACGGCGTTCTCTCAGCACGCGGTCACCGCATTCGAGTTTGGCGCCGTGGACTATCTGTTGAAGCCATTCGGCAGAGCGCGGTTGTCCGTCGCAATGGAACGAATTCGCGTCGCGATCGGTGAGCCGGTTGGAATTGGCGCGCTCGAGCGTTTGACCGGCGCACTCACGACCGGTCCGATCACTCGATTGTTCGTCCGCACCGGAGTGAATCTCGTCCCGCTGGCTATTACGGAGATTGCGTCGTTCGAAGCTGATGGTGACTACGTGATCGCGCATACCGATCGCGCCCGGCACGCGCTGAACCTTTCGCTGACTCGTCTTGAAGAGAGACTCGATTCGAAGCGCTTCGTGCGCGTTCATCGCGCGTACATAGTGAACCTCGATCATGTGCGCGCATTCAAGCGCGACACTCGCGGCAATCTCGAGGCTGAGCTCGTGAACGGTCGACGCATTCCTGTGAGTCGCGCTCGTGCGCGGGAGCTACGAAGCCTCGGGCTCTGAATTATCCCGCCGACAATTCTTTTGTCGGGCGCAAACCGCATTGTGAGCAAAAAGCGGCGGTTCGCCGTACGAAAAAAGTCATCCACCGCTCGGCTGTCGAAGCAATCGGAAGCGGCCATTACATATGACGCACTCGCGACTCAACCGATGGAGTGCGCCATGAACAGTTTCAACAAGATCACAAGCTGTATGCTCGCCTGGGTCTCCATTGCGCTTGCCGGATGCGGCAGCTATTCAAGTCCGACCTCACCGGTCACGTCTGACACTGTTACATCGTCGATCGATGGCAACTGGGTTGTCGCGTCGCTGATGGAGCGCGACGAAGACAAGTCGGGTACCCTCGGCAGCTATGTTCTGACTTTTGCTACCACATCGACGGATGCCGGAACTGTCACGGCAACGCGCGACAATTCAACGGTGAGCGGAACGTGGAGACATTCACCCGCTGTCACTTACTACGGAAGCAGCTCGACTGAGTCGATCGTGCTGAACCTCGGCGCAACTACGCCATTGAATCAGCTGAGTGGAACCTGGAATGTGGTCTCCAGCAGCAATACGAGTCTCAGCCTCGCAAGCCCGGAGGTCGCTCAGCAGGAGCGACTGGTGCTCAACAAGCGTTGATCAAGCTATCGGAAAGTCGAGAACAGGTCGTTCGTCGGGAATGATGTGATTTTATTAAGCGCATTCCACAGCGCGTCATCGAGCGCATTGACGACATCGTTTGGCGCGCCAGCGTTGAAGAGCGCGACCCACGATACGTTGTAATAAGAGCGCACGAGAAAACTCTTCGTGCCGGCGTAATCTCCTCCATGCCACCACGTTGCGCCGCTCTGGACGGGGCGAACCCACCATCCACCTGCGTAATAGCAGGTGCCATCGGAGCATACTGTCGGCCCGTTGCTTGTCATTTCCGCAACGGTCTCAGGCTTAATGATGTCGGGCGGACTGGCTCGGCCGTCGATGCCGTTCACGAATCGCAATAGATCGACGGTCGACGAAACCCAGCCGCCGTGGGAATCCGTCGCTTCCAGATAGTACCCGCCGTAGTTGAGCGGCACTGCGCCTTCGCCGGGAAAAACTGATTGCACCAGCGGCGCGTTCAAACCCATCCCGGCAACGTAGTATTTAACCTCCTCCGGTAGAGCGTCTTTCATGCGCGATTTGCCGAGCCGAGTGCGATTGGCGCCCACGGGCTGCAGCACGCGTGTGCGCACATAGTTCTCGTACGGCATGCCGCTCAAACGCTCGATCACGCGGCCGAGAATGTCATAACCAAAATTCGAGTAGACCCATTTCTCGCCGGGATTGAAGTCGAGCGGCTTCCCCTTCATCCAGCGGATGATTGTTTCAGCGGAGGCTGGTGCGGGTGCGTTGAGCGCAGCTGCAGCGATCGCCGACTGAAACATCGGGTCGAATCCGCCGGGCTTGTCACGGTCCCATCCCCCGCTGTGGTCGAGCAAATGCCGAATGGTGATCTGGTCCCATCGCGGATCTACAGTCGCTCCCGGTGCTGGGGTGAGATCGGCAATCAATGGGGTGACTCGATCGTCGAGCTTGAGCTTGCCTTCTTGTATGAGCGTCATAACGGCGGCGCTGGTGATCGGCTTTGACACGCTCGCGATCCGGAACAGTGCATCGGGCTCAACCGGCGTTTTGTTCTCGACGTCTGCGTAGCCAAAGCCGCGCGCGTAGATGAGCTTGCCGTCACGCACCACAGCAATCGCGCCACCCGGAATGCTGTACTTCTGCATCACGTCGCTGACGCTCTGCTCGAAAGACCCCATTCCCGGCATAGCAGCACCGGTGATCGGAATCTCCTGTTGCGGAGGAGTCGTACCAGAGGGTGCGACCGGTTGTTTGTCGCATGCGCTGAACGACGCAGCCACGAACAGTCCAGTCATCAACGCATTTGCGCGTTTCATAAACACGGTAGGAAACTAACGTCGGAGTCAGGTTGACAGGAAACGTCTGACGTCAGAGGTTAGCTGGACTTAATTCTCCTCTTTGGGCCCTGACATGATGAGAGCGAGCATCCTCGCTGCCGCACTGGTATTAGGCACTTCGATTGGGAGAGCACAAACCCAACGACCGGCGACCGCCGCAAGAGCTGGCGAAGAGACAGGCTTTACTACGTCGTGGCTGTCTGCTGCCTACGACAGGGCAATACCAGACGCTGAATTTGTCGGGCCGATCATGCTTGCAGACAGGCCAGATCGTGCTCTGCAGCCGCGAGAATTTACCGTCGAAGTGTGGTACAAGACGCCCGATCGACAAGTGACGGGCACGGTCATGTTTCTCGAGCTCTTTCCACCAACGACCTATACATCTCCGTACGCCGCCGTATGGTTCAGGCTCAACACTTTCAACCGAAATCGTTCGGGGCTCGCGCCCGTGTTAAGTGTATCGAACGGAGGGCGCTACAATAACTTTGCGCCTGAGAGAGGCGAAGGATCGATCGCCGATAACCTCGCGTTGTCGACCTGGTATCACCTTGTCGCTACCGATGACGGGAAGTCGGCAAGGATTTTCATCAACGGTGCATTAGCTGGAAGTTTACCGGTCACCGGCGCGATCGAATACGGACCCACCGACGCGCGGATTGCCGGCATGAGAAACGCCTCGGGTTCACGTTACCCGGCAATCGAATACCAGAGAATTCCCGGAACGCTCCGCCTTGTGAAGCTCTACAACGAGGCGTTGTCAGAATCCGAAGTTGCGGCTCGCTATGCAGCGGGCCTCCCAAAGGTCGCGGCCAGTCAGGCTGGAGATAACCGGAACAATTCGGCGCCGCGCGCAACAGTCGATCGGCCATCTGCGAGTCTCGAGAGTGACGACGCTTCGTTAAGCGCGCTGTTGAAAGCCTTCGGTGCAACGGTGATTCCCGGGCGCGAGAATACCGAAGTCGCTGAACCCGGATCCTCCGAAACACCCTTGATCGGGAAGCTGATTTGGCCGGCCGGTGGCAGTGGTAATCCTGTAGTCGCTCAAATCGATTCGGGCAATCTCCACCCCATGGCCGCGTCCGGCGACTCTCTTTTCCTTTTCAATTCCCAATTCAAGCGCGTTGGGAGCGTAAAAATCGTGCGGCGTGCTGCCTTGAAGGCGAATGAACCTTGCAGCGGCATGGGTTTCGACGCTGATGGGTGGGCGTATGTGATAGAACAAACCAAGGTCGGCCGTCCCTCAGAGGAGGAACCGCCCATTGTTGCGCTGCCTGTCGTGCCGACCCACGCAGGACTTGTGAAAGCGACAACGGCCGAAAGAATGGCTTTTCGCCCCGTCCTGAAAGCTCTGCTCGATAGCGCGTATGGACGGGCAATAAAAAATTTTGGGGGACAGGAGGAGTATGCGCGGATAATTCAGTCGGGAGAGCTCAAGCGTATCATCTACAACGATCAGTCAGGCAACAGTCGTCTGGATACTCAGCCGTACTTTCGCGTTCGCGGGCCAGGCGGTGCGCCGGTTTTCGTTACCTCGATTCAATTGGGAGATGATCTTTCCGATCACAACGGCAACACCAGACTGTTGCTGATTGTGGGAGCTCGCGGCAATGTGCTGGCTCGACGAGACGGTAGTTTCAACATTCTCACCGTCGGCGATACGAACGGCGATGGAGTTGACGAAATAATCTTGAGTGAAGGGATAGTCGGCTGGAGTGGCAAACATTGGATGATACCGGCCGTGATCGACTGCTGGGATTGAAGGGGCTAGGTTTGTCACGATCCCAGCCTCCGGTGTGGTCGAGCAGATTCCGAATCGTGATCAGATCCCACCGCGGATCGACAGTCGCTCCCGGTGCAGGTGTGAGATCGGAAATGAGTGGAGCAACGTGATCGTCGAGCTTGAGCTTGCCGTCTTGTATGAGCGTCATGACGGCAGCACTGGTGATGGGCTTCGACACGCTTGCAATCCTGAACAGCGCATCCGGCTCGACCGGTGTTTTGTTTTCGACGTCGGCGTAGCCAAAGCCGCGCGCGTAGATAAGCTTGCCATCGCGCACGAAAGCAATCGCGCCACCGGGAATATTGTAGCGTGCCTCAGATACGAGCTCGCGGCCGGCGCCGCGCGTCTTAAGTCTCTGTCTGCCGCCTGTGCCAGGTCATTCGCTCCCGGTGCGGTCGCGCCCGGATGGCCAGCAGCTCGGCGTAGAACGTGACTATTCGTTCCTGAACTGATTGCTGCGTGTCATCAAGCGACTCTTCGAACGGCGCGTAGCGGGTTGTCCGGTCACTGTCGAGAGTAAACCACCACCATGTCTGCAAGCCGGCATGCTTCGGGGTTTCGGTCGCGCAGAAAAATGTGTGACCCTGATCTTCGAACTCGAATGCTTCGATCAATTGCCTCTCTTCACGTTTGTTCAATCTAACACCGGGACCATCGCGCAGCTGGTTGCACCGCAATTCACTCAAAGTTGTCAGTCATCGTCTCCAGCAGCTGATGACCTGCCTTGCAGATCTTCTCGAGATAAGGGATGAACTCCTCATGTCCCTGGTCACGCATCTGCTCGATGAGCAGCTCTGAATATCCCAGGATGTGTCCAAGAGGGGTACGCATGTCATGCATCAGATCGGGGGGAAGCTTGAGTTGAATTGCTTCTTCGATGTGCGTCGGCAGGTCGCTCATGTCGTCGCCTCCGTCTGGACAATGTCGTTGCTGAAGCGGGCGATGAGGGACTCGATTTTTCCAATGAGTCGAGTCAGCTCGATCGGCTTCGTGTCATAATCGTCACAACCTGCTTCCATCGCCTTTTCCCGGTCGGTGGACATTGCATGAGCCGTGAGCGCAATAACCGGGATATCCTTTGTGTCAGGCGATGATTTCAGAGTGCGAGTTGCTTCCCAGCCATCCATCACGGGAAGGCTCATGTCCATGAGAACCACATCCGGTGACCGCGACTGCGCCATTGTCACCCCCTGCTGTCCATCAGTGGCCATGATTACTTCGTAACCCCGGCGTTGCAGGCGTCGCGAAAGCATGTCGCGATTCATCTCGTTGTCTTCTACAAGCAGAATTCGGCGCATCGTCTAAACCGTTGTAAGTCGTGGAACTGCAGAATTGTCCAGCGCGTCAATGACATGGCTGAAAAGCTCTTGTCTCGATTGACCGGATTTGTGAAGAATCATTTCGACATTTCCGTTCAGGCGCTTTCTTTCGCCGGACGTAAGATCCTGCGCGGTGACAACGATGATTGGAATCGATCGCCATTCAGAATGCCTCCGAACTTCCTCCACAAACTCGAAGCCGTCCATCACTTCCATTCGCAGATCCAGAAAAATCAGCGTCGGTTTCTCTTTTTCCATCAGTGCAAGAGCCGTTTTGCCGTTTTCTGCCTCGGCGACACGGCACCCATTCTTTTCCAGCAGCTGCCGCATCGACTTGCGCATCGCTTCGTCGTCCTCCACCACCAGCACGGGACACGCAGCCGCCGAACAGGCGTAACGCTTGAGAATTCTCGACAGGCGGTGCCGATTGACCGGCTTCGTCAGGTACTCCGTTGCGCCGAATCGGATGCCGCGCTCGGGGTCGTCGACCATGGTGAGCATGATCACCGGAATTTCAGAGAGTGCAGGATCGGCATGAAGCACCTTCAGTACCTCCCACCCGTCCATCTCCGGCATCATCACATCGAGCGTGATTGCAATCGGGAGCATTTCACGCGCGAGGCGCAGCCCTTCCTCGCCACTTCCCGCGCATCGCACGCAGTAGCCTTCCTTCACTAGAAACCGTCTCATGATATCACGCTGCGATGCGTTATCATCGATTACGAGAACGCAAGTGCCCGGTGACGGTGCAGGATCGCCTGTGCGGCGATCGATGTTCGCGATTGGAACGTCCTCACCCGGAAGATCTTCAACCCGCGGAATCTCAAGCTCGCTCACGATCGCCGGCAGCTTTATCGTAAATGTGCTGCCTTTGCCTTCGTCGCTGTGAACGGTGACGTCGCCGCCCATCATCTGACAGAACCTGCGAGTGAGTGCGAGACCGAGACCGGTGCCGCCGAACTTCCGCGTTGTTGACGGGTCGGCCTGAGTGAAATCCTGGAACAGTCGAAGCAGTTTTTCGGACGACAAACCGATTCCTGTATCAACGACCTGGAATACGATCCATTCGGTGCCATCCATCCGCTCTCTTGCCGCATTGAGCGTGACGGTTCCTTCGTGCGTGAATTTCGCAGCGTTGGAAAGAAGATTGAACAAAGCCTGACGCATTTTTGCCTGGTCGGCGCGCATGCCGCCGAGATCGGCCGAGCACTCGATCTTGAGGACGTTCGCGTTCTTCTTCACCATCGGACCAATCGTCGCTGCAACGTCGTCGATCAGGAGCTTGAGATCGAAGTCTTCCAGAAACAGCTCCATTTTACCTGCTTCGATCTTCGACAAGTCGAGGATGTCGTTGATGAGGCCCAGCAGCTGCCTGCCTGATGAGTGAATCTTGTTCAGGTCAACGGCGAATGACTCGAGGCCTTGCTCCGTTGCTTCTTCATGAAGCATTTCGGAATAGCCGACGATCGCATTGAGCGGCGTCCTCAGCTCGTGACTCATGTTCGCCAGGAACATGCTCTTCGTTTGATTAGCAGCCTCTGATGCTTCCTTCGCAGCGACAGCTTCTTCTTCTGCGCGTCGGCGCTCGGTGACGTCTTCCATCGCCAAAACGACGAGCTCGCCATGGTGTCCCGCCTGGAGCTTCCGCGCGTTCAGCAGCATTACTCTTCGTCCGAGCTCGGGAAAATCGTGGACCAGCTCGAAGTCATTGAAAACCGAGCTCGTGGGGACGATGTCTTCGAGAAGCGTTCGCAGTGCGGGGATGTCCCACTGACCGTTGCCCAGCTCGTAGATCAGTCGATTTTCCGTTTCATCGGGGGACACCCTGAAGGTGTGGTAGAACGCGCGATTTCCCGACTGCACTCGCAGCGTGGTATCGAGAATGAGCAGCGGTTCGCGAACTGTATCGACGATGTCCTGAGCGTAAGTCTCGATTGCGCGCAAGTCAGCTTCGGAACGGCGGCGCTCGGTGACGTCCTCCATTGCGAGCACGATGATCGCGGAGTGACTTCCTGCGCGAAGCTTGCGGCCGTTCAGCAGCATCACGCGACGACCGATGATCGGGAACGTGTGCTCGAGCTCGAAGTCATTGAAAACGGAGCTCGTTGGAATGACATCCTCGAGCAGCGTTCTAAGGGACGGAATGTCCCATTGCCCATTGCCCAGCTCGTAGATCAGCTGGTCTTCTGTCTCGATGGGTGAAACTTGAAAGGTTTCGTAGAAGGCGCGGTTCGCGCTCTGGACACGGAGATTGGTGTCGAGCATCAGCAGCGGCTCACGTACGGTGTCAACAATATCCTGCGCGTACGTTTCGATGTCTTCGACAAACGGCTGCTGATTCATTTGGCACTCCCTGGTGAAGGAATGTACCCCCGTGCCTCTTGTAGAAGTGGCGAGCGACGAGGATGTAGTCACATTCGGCACTTAACCCTCCACCAACGAGGCTGCGCTCAAAGATCAGGCGTGCTGCGAATGAACGCCGTATCTTTCTTCACTTGCTTGCCGCGCGGACGCCTTTCACCAGCCCGCGCAATTCGCTGTCACGATAGGAAAAGACAGCAGTGGCGCTTCTGGCGACGCCCTGTTCCACAGGACTTACCGTGGCCAGCCCGCATGACAGGACGCTCGATGATGACCTCGAGCTGATGAGCAGGATTGCCGAAGCCTCAGCAACCGCAGCATGTGCTGAGGCGACGGAGTTCGAGATGAGCGCCACCATTCGCCACGCGATCTCGCAGGCAGATGCATCGCGACGCGTTCGTCTCGCGGTAGAGGTAGCCGCTTCGCGCGATGCAGTCGCAATGGATGCGCTTCGCATGGCCGTTTGTGAGTTCACGCTGGCTCTTCGCCGAGACGGCATTACTCCAGAAGGCGTGTTGATAAGACTCAAGCAGCTCATCGACAACGAGACTTTGCCTCTGATCAGAAGCCACCCGTCCGACAATGACGGTCACTCTCTTCGCGAGCGCATCAGCACCTGGTCTGTCAAAGCGTATTTCGACAGCGAAGGAGCATGCCTGTGAAAAAGCGCAACAGCAAGGAGCATGACGCACTCCTGGAGGAGCTCACGAGCGTGATTGCGGAGAAGACCGAGGCGGCAATCGCAGCGCGCATGGCGCTGCGCGATGCAGTGTGCGCTTTCGTAGCGGTGGAACAGGCGCGAGGAATGCCGATTTCAACAGTGATCGCGACCGTCAAGGATATTCTTGCCAAAGTGCAGCGCGGCGTTGGCAAGGTAACGGACGAGCTAGCGCAGCAGCTGATCGACTGGTGCGTTGAATTTCATTTGTCGAGAATGCCCACCGGCCCGGCAATAATCAGCTGAGGCCGGGGGACCTTCGACTCAGCTTCTTATTCTGGAGAAGCGGCCGAGTACTTCGGACCATCCTTTTGAGCTCGTGAGCCACGAGCGTTTGTTCTTGTCGCGCAATCTCTGCTCAGTGATGCCGACGGTTCGCCATGGCTTCGGTGCCGAATCCACGCTCCTGATGCGTCCGTTGAGTATCGTCTCGTCGAGAGATGGAGTAGACGACCTGCGTGCTGCACGGGTTCCGAGCAAGCGGTTTCGAAGCTGCTGCCACATGTGCGTCTCCTGTTGAGGCTGATCGAGGCGTCGCCAGAAGCGCCAGGGCGGGCATTGCAGTGCGGCGGCAGACCGGCGGGCTGGTGGGAGATTCCGGCGCGATCGTGACGTCGCGCTAATGATACACTGGTGCACCCGTTGCTGCTCAACCCCAGGTCGAGCGCGCTCTACGCTCGGGATTGAAGATCACCTATGTCGACCATCATATGGGAACCGTCCGCTCGACTCCACAGCTGCGTGAGGTCGAGGAGCGTGTAGCCAGGAAATACGGCCTGGCGATATCCACTTATTTCGGCGAGTCGTATTTCTCTCTCTGGGGCGAACCCGTTGCTTCGAAGAAATCGGCATTGCTCGACCATTTAGGGAAAGCAAGGCGAGACAGTGTCAATTTGATCGAGGTTCACGTTGCGGAGCGTACTCCAGAGATGGAAGTCATCTTCGACATGAACGCGCCGTCGCAGAATCTTCCTGACGCCGGCGTGGTTGCTCATCGCAAGGCAGAGCTCGAGACGATGCTTTCTCCCGAGCTGGCGGAGATGGTGCGGTCTGGCAAGATCCGCCTCGTGACCTATCAAGAGCTGGTGGCACGCAACGGATTGAGTAGTATGAAGCCACCTCCGGACGAACAACCGTAAGTCTCCGCAATTTACTGGATTTCGTAATCATCATCAGCTTCTTAACGCGAACGGATTCGTGGAGAGGCGCAAGTCGCTCGGCATGCTATTCGCGACAATCCAGGAAAAACGGTGAACGGGTTTATTGATGCGAATGCAGACACGCCAGATCGAAGTTGCGGCCGCTTGCGCATTTACGCTGTTCGCGGTGGCCTGTAGAAGCGCAAGCTCATCTCGAGCCGTAGTCCCGGACGACCGGGTGGTGGTGGCAGGTCTTCCACCGGGCGTAAGTGCCATTCGTGTAAACGGTACGATCCTGACCTACCGTGACTCCACATCGGCAACGTCGGCGAGCAGAATACCGGTGGTGTTCATTCATGGCACAAACACCGGGCTCGACATGGCGCCAGCTCAATTTCGCGCATTTGCCGGCCGGGGCCGAACACTTACGTACAGCCGGCGTTTCCATGCGCCCAATCCGGTGTCGCCTGATGACACGGCCACCTACTCAGCGGCATTGCACGCGGATGATCTTGCGGCATTTCTCCGGGCGACTAAATCAGCGCCGGCAGACATAGTCGGGAGCTCATACGGAGGGCTTGTGGCGCTTGTCCTCGCGATGAGGCATCCTGAGGTGGTTCACTCCCTCGTGCTGGCCGAGCCTGCCGTGGTTGGTGCGCTTGCAGGAACGCCATCCGGCGATTCGCTTCGGCATCTGGCATACAACTCTCTCGCTCCAGCGCGCGGCTTGATGCAACGCGGCGATTCCGCAGGTGCAGTCGCCATGTTTGGCGATATAACTGGTGGTCCGGGATCATTCGCCAGGCTGCCAGCGGGTGTGCAACAATACCTGCTTGGCTATCGTGGGGAGCTCGCGCGCGAGCTGGCCGCGCCCGAGGATGCATGGCTGCCGCCGCTCGACTGCAACGAGCTCAAGAATATCAAGACACCAACCCTGGTTCTTCTTGGCGATCATGGACAGCGGCTTTTCGGCATTGCCTCACGGACGGTTGCGCGGTGTCTTCCAAACGCTCGCCTCGAGGTGATTCCAAACTCCGGTCACGTGATTGCAATTGACAATCCGGCTGCATTCACAAATTCCGTGAAGGCGTTTCTTGACTCGCTCCCGCGTTGACCTGGAAACGTTCACCCCTGAATACGCCGAGAGCGTTCGCTGCTGCTGCCGCCGGACTTAACGGGAGTTGACCTTTCCGAGGTAGTGGTCGAGCCAATCGAGTGTTTCGCGGATGTATTCGTCGCGCGGCAGAAAATGCTGCGTCGGATATATGTGGTGGCGTTTGTCCGTCGTCGCTGTTCCAAGTCTCTCGAAGAACGGAATTGCGGAGGTTTGCAGCGGGAATACATCGTCGTACCGCCCGCTCAATACCAGGGTCGGAATGCGTGAGTGCGGCAGATAGTTGAATTCATCGACTTCTTTCCGCCGCGGCGCAAAGTTGAGCCCGGGAAGGGCGAACACCGCGACCTTGAACCGGTGATCTACCGACAAAGTGATTGGCCCAAGGCGGCCACCCCAGCTGTAGCCGAGGTATGCGAGCTTTGTCGTATCTACATCGGCACGCGTTTGGAGATAATCGACCGAGCGCCGCACATCCTTGACGTACATGATGACGTGATCACGATACATGATTGGCGGCAGCTGTCCGCCGGTCATGTTGTAAACCGGATCGGTCCCCATCGGGACGGACTCGTCACCTCCTCGCTCATAAGTGTCCTTGTAAACGGGATAGAGGAGAGCGCGACCGTTTGTTACCAGAAACGACGGAACATTCGATAGCTGCTCGCTCGAGCGCACATCCACCACGCTGGCCCCGGGATAATAGAGAACGGTCTGATACGGTGGCCGGGAATTGCGCGGCAAAAACAGATACGCTCGTATCTTCTCCTGACCGTACGCAGCGTCATACGTGATCGTCTGCTTTATCCACCGGGGGTCAGATGAGTCCGATTTTTCGACGATAGCCCGCAACGGGGTTCGGTCGTAGTCGAAAATTGGAACGAAGCTGCGAAACTCCCCCTCGGATGCTGGCTGATCTTTCGTATAATCCCGGAATCCCCGGGCGGCTGGCCGGGAAAGAACGTCTTGCGCCGCAGCTCCACCGGGCGAGTGTATGCTTTTCATCAGGCGCATCCCGTTCATCTCCGATCGGTCCATCGGGTCTTCAGAGATTGCGTCGACGAAGATGTATGCGTTGTCACTCCAGCCACCGCCGAGGATGTAACGTTTTCCGCCATTCGCGTTGACGCACCACTCGCGAACATTTCCGGCCATGTCGTGAATACCGAAGGACGTAATCGCTTTCGACTGACCCACCGGGATGAGCGCGGAAGCGTCGATGTTGCTGCCCGGAAGAACCCATGAACTGGTTGGGAAGTACGCAGCGTGGCGCCAATGATAGATCGTCGGCAGTGACTTGCCAGCGAACTTCGCGTACGCTTGCGCTTCGTACCAGCTTATTCCGTTCACCGGGAAATTCTCTTTTCCCGCCGGAATATCACCCGCTTCCCACGACGCGGGGCCGGGGCGGCCGGTTTTGTCGCGGAACCGCGACATCGCGTCCTCGAATGATAGAACACCACTCAAGCCGGCAAACGGAAAGTCCCATAGATCTTTGCGTGAATACCCACCTGCTGCAACAAAGGTCTTGAACTGCCGGTTTGTAACCTCGTACGCGTCGAGAAAGAAATCGGGCATTTGAACAGTGTCCCCAGTCAATCGGATGGGACTGGGAACGTTCACCAGGTCGCCGCGTATCCACACCATCCCGTCGTTGTGGCTGACACTGTCGAGGAGAGCGGGAGTCTTTGCATTCAGCTCCGGCCAGAGCGGCGCGAGCGAACTCTTGAACCCGGGTTTTTCGTATCTGATAACAAGTGGGACTGTAAAGCGGGGTGCGGGGACGCGCACTTCCGAGAGTGGGCTGTTTCCAAGAAGATGCCATTCCGTTGTATCGCCTCGATATGCAGTCCAGTAGACGCGGGCTCCCTCAGGGGACGTGTGGAAACTCGCTGGAACAGACATTCGCTTCAGCAGACTGTCCACTTCAGCATCGCTGGGAATGATACGACGGAGCTGGGATGCAATGATGAACGCGCTGTCAGAAATGTTTGCTTCTGCCAGGCGCCGAAGCTCAGGCAATCCCGTTGCACGCGCCCATCTTTCCTCGCGGGCGCGCGACATCGACACCCAGATGCTCGCAGTAACAGCCAGAGCGAGCACCAAAACTCCAGCGACCAGAACGCTTCGACGCCAAGCTACCTTGTCCCTCTGTGCAGGTGCCGCTGCCGTTGGCATCGGCGCCGTCGCAACAGCCTCTACCCTCTCGAGAAGTTCGTCCGCGCTTTGCCAGCGGTTTGCCGGATCGGGCTCGACGCATTGCATGATCGCAGTCGCAATTTGCTCCGGAACTTCGGGGCGATCGACGCGAATGTCAGGCGGACTGGCGGTGAATTTATTAGAGATGTCTGTCGGAGTTCTCGCAGGGAACACAGGGCGGCCGGACAACATTTCGAATGCGATCATTCCGAGCGCGTAAACGTCCACACGATGATCGATGTCCTGCGACGCCATGAGCTGCTCGGGGGCCATGTACGCAGGAGTTCCTACCGCCATTCCATGCGAAGTCAGCTGCTCGTTGCGATTGACCTGTCCGAATGCCTTGCCGATTCCGAAATCGACAAGCAACGCGTGACGATCAGCGAGCAGGACGTTCTCAGGTTTGATGTCACGGTGCACTATCTGATGACGGTGCGCGTACGCAACCGCATCGATTACATCGCGCCAGAAGCGAATCGCTTCGGGAATATCGAGCCGGCCGTGTGTAGCCAGTTTATGCCGGAGAGATTCGCCCTCGACATATGGCATGACGTAATAGAGAACGCCGTCGTCTTCGCCGGAGTCGAGAAGGGGTACGATGTGAGGGTGCCGCAGATGCGCGGCGATGTTGATCTCACGGAGAAACCGGTCGCCGCCGACCGCCAGAGCGAGGTCGGGGTGCAGAACCTTGATTGCAACTTCCCGTTCATGCTTATGATCGTCCGCGAGGAATACTGCCGCCATTCCTCCGCGCCCGATTTCGCGTTTGATCGTGTACCGGTCACCGAGGGCTGAACGAAGCCGGTCTAGCAGCTCAGTCATTGAATGTAACATCCGAAGCGCAACGTTCCGCGGCAAGTGCAATCTGCACTCAACCTCCAGATCATCTCCACGCCTCCTTCAAGCATTTGGAGAGTGCCCGCCGCAACGTGCCATATGCCGGAAAGACAAAGGATTCCGGCACTTCATCAATCACATGAGGAAATGAAAATGGCGCGCATGTTACCCGACCCGACGTTCTATCCATCGCCAATGATGGCGAGCGAAGCGCCCGCGGAGACGCTGGCGTACGTCGCACTTCTGACTCCCGAAACAAACGGCAAGAAGGACGCGCTTGGCGTTGTCGATACGGATCCCGCGTCTCCCGGATACGGAAGCCTGGTGGGAAAGCTCGAACTTCCGAACGGCGGTAATGAGCTGCACCACTTTGGCTGGAACGCTTGCAGCTCTCACCTCTGCGCCTACGCGCCCGACCCACACATGGAGCGACGCTACCTGGTATTACCGGGCACGGGCAGCTCGCGGATCCACGTCATCGACACACAACCGGATCCGAGATCACCGCGCCTCGTAAAGGTCATCGAGCCCGAAGAGGTCATGGCGAAGACGGGCTATGCCGCGCCGCACACCGTACACTGCGGACCCGACGGCATTTATCTCAATGCACTCGGCGCCCGCGATGGGAACGGGCCCGGCGGAATATTCATGCTGGATCACGAATCGTTCGAGCTGAAAGGCCGGTGGGAGAAGAACCGCGGGCCGCAGGAGCTTGCCTATGATTTCTGGTGGCATCTTGGAGAGGACACTATGATCACCAGTGAGTGGGGCACGCCCAACATGGTAAAGGATGGCGTCAATCCGGAGCTTCTGCTCAGCGGTAAGTACGGCAACGCACTCCACGTGTGGGACCTCAAGACGCGTTCACATCTGCAGAAGCTCGAACTGGGCAAGGAACAGCAGATGGTGCTCGAGCTCCGGCCCGCTCATGATCCGCGCAGAGCGTACGGCTTCGTTGGAGTAGTCATCAGTCTCGCAGACCTTTCGAGTTCCATCTGGATGTGGTACCGCGATGAAGAATCAGGAACGTGGAAAGTTCGGAAGGTCATCGAGATTCCTGCTGAGCCAGCGGATCCTGAGGAGCTGCCTCCATTGCTTCAGGGATTCAAGGCAGTACCTCCTCTCGTCACCGACATCAACCTGTCGCTCGATGATCGTTTTCTTTATGTGAGCTGTTTCGGCACAGGTGAGATGCGGCAATATGACGTGAGTGATCCAACGTCTCCGAAGCTCGTTGGTTCCGTCAAGATCGGTGGAATTGTGCGACGCGCGCCGCATCCCAAATCAAACGGACGCGCTCTTAATGGTGGACCGCAGATGGTCGAGGTCAGTCGTGACGGGCGTCGCGTGTACCTCACCAACAGTCTCTACTCACCATGGGACGCCCAGTTCTACCCCGACAAGATCAACGGTTGGATGGCGAAGATCGACGTCGCGCCGGAAGGAGGTATTTCGTTCGACGAGAAATTCCTCGTGGAATTCGAGGAAGGCTTGAGGCCGCATCAGGTACGGCTTCAGGGCGGCGACGCATCGTCGGATTCATTCTGCTACGCGGAGTGATGATGCAAACGCCATCAGGCGCGGGGCTCACCCTCCTGGTGCTCGGCGCAGCGCACGGAATCAATCCCGCAATGGGTTGGCTTTTCGCAGTGGGTCGCGGACTTCAAGAGCGGAGCCGGAGAGCTGTGTGGACCGCTCTCGGTCCGCTTGCACTCGGCCACGCGATGGCGATCGGTGCCGCAGTGATTGTTGCTGCCGCATTGGGGAGGATGATGCCTTTGAA
>DASROK010000003.1:0-2023 GCA_035646915.1 Gemmatimonadaceae bacterium | reverse complement strand
CATCGGGTCGAAGCGACTATCCGTTAGCCTTCACGGTTGTGAACGGCACCTGCGTGAGGATCTGCAATCCGTAAGCTTTCAATGCCACGAGTTTGCGTGGATGGTTGCTCAGGATCCGCATCGAATGGATGTTCAGCGACGCGAGGATCTGCGCGCCAATGCCGTATTCGCGCTGCTCTCCTCGGAATGCAATCGTCTCATTCGCATCCACGCCTTTGCCGCCATGCGTTTCGATTTCTGTTGGCAAGTTCGCCTCTCCCGCCTTTGTCATCTGTGAAAGGTAAAGCAACACGCCGCGGCCTTCCGAGGCGATGATCTCCTGTGCACGATCCATCTGCTGATGGCACTGGCAACTCTGCGAGCCAAACACATCGCCGACGAGACATTGCGTGTGCACGCGAACCAGAACGTTCTCACCATCGCCGATGGCACCTTTCACAATCGCGTAGTGCGTCTCGTTGCCGAGAATGCTCTGAAATCCGATCATTCGGAAATCTCCATGCCGGGTGTGCAGAATGCGCTCCCCGACTTTGCGCACGAAGCTTTCGGTCTTCAGGCGATAGCGAATGAGATCGGCGACCGTCACCATCTTTAGTCCATGGGTCTCGGAAAATTCAGAGAGGTCCGGCACGCGGGCCATCGATCCATCTTCTTTCATGATTTCGCAGATGACACCTGCAGGGAACAGACCTGCGATTCTCGCGAGATCCACCGAAGCCTCGGTCTGACCGGCACGAACCAGCACGCCGCCATCCCGCGCGCGCAGCGGGAAAATGTGTCCCGGCTTCGTGAGGTCGCTGGGCCGGGTCTTCGGATCAATCGCCGTCAGGATCGTCTGTGCGCGGTCATGTACCGAGATGCCTGTCGAGACACCACGGCGCGCTTCGATCGACACGCAAAACGCGGTGCCGTGCGGCGACGTGTTCGCGCTGTCAGAAACCATTAAGGGAATGTGGAGATCATCGAGCCGCTGACCCGTCATCGCCAGGCAGATCAGGCCACGGCCATGTGTCGCCATGAAGTTGATCGCGTCCGGGGTGACTTTATCGGCAGCGACCATGAGATCGCCTTCGTTTTCGCGGTCTTCGTCGTCCACGATGATGACGAGCTTTCCATCCTGAACGTCGACCAGTGCTTCTTCAATCGATGCAAATTTCATGCGGTATCCCGATGCAGCATGCGTTCTACATATTTAGCGATAACGTCGTATTCAATATTCACGGTATCGCCGGCCTTCGCATGCCGCAAGTTCGTATTCTCAAATGTATGCGGAATGATCGCAACTTCAACCACAGAGGACTTGATTGCCGCGACCGTGAGACTGATTCCATCAATCGCAATCGAGCCCTTTTCCACGACATAACGCAGCGCGTCCGGTGACAACTCCACCTGGAGATTCCAGCTATCGCCTTCTCTCGTGAAGCTTCGGATTGTGCCGACGCAATCCACGTGACCTTGAACGATATGCCCTCCGAAGCGGCCATCCGCCCGCATCGGAAGCTCGAGGTTCACCTTGGTACCGGAATTTACGGATTTCAGACTCGTTCGATCCAGCGTTTCCCGCGAGAGATCCGCTGTAAATGTATTGCCCTGCAACGTGCGAACTGTAAGACACACGCCGTTCACCGCAATGCTTGCGCCGGCCGTGACTCCGTTCAGGAGCTGCCCCCCGCGGACACTTAATGTTCGAAAGTCATTCGTATCGTCGAGTCCAACGACCTGGCCTACCTCTTCAATGATTCCTGTGAACATAAGCGGTGATGGTGACGTCGGTTTTGCCTGGAGTCACGGTCCAGTCTCCGAGACGAATGGCGTCGGAAAGCCGTTCGATGCCTGCGCCGCCAATTGCCGGCACATCGCGTCCGCCAAGAATGCTGGGCGCGACGAATGCGACTATCTTATCAATGATTCCGGCTTCGAGTGCGTTGAACGCCAAATCCGGCCCGCATTCGAGCATGAAACTCTGAACCTGACGTTGCTGTAGTTCCTTGAGAAGGCTGGCGAAGTCGCCTCGAATGAGTAC
>DASROK010000002.1:0-2406 GCA_035646915.1 Gemmatimonadaceae bacterium | reverse complement strand
TGGTCGAAATCTACAAGGTTGGCAAAGAGGAGCCCACTTTTGGGACCATCGAGCCATTGGCGGATAAAGTCGATTCCTTCTGCATTCGACGCGGTGTGGCGCGACTCAATCGAACGTCCGGCGAAAAGATCGTCGACTTTGCCGACCCCGCTTCGACCGATTCTCTCTTTTGCCAGCGCATCGAGAAGCGTCTCGGATGGCGGCTCGATCGAGTAATCGCGCCGGTTCGCAGTTCGCTTGAACTCGCCCGGCTGCCCTTCAAACGGCCTTGCAATTACACGCGAAACGTCATTTGGAGGCACCAGCATCCCACGCGCAGTCTCGCACGCGCGATAAAGCTCCTCGAGTGGAACCACATTTTCGTGCGCAGCGATTTGAAAGACTGAATCGGCCGACGTGTAAAGAATCCATTTGCCCGTGCTCATCTGTTCTGCACCAAACTCATCCAGCACCTGGGTTCCGCTTGCGACCACGTTGCCAAGAACGCCGCGGCCTGTGAGCCGCTCGAATTCGCGGACTAATTCTTCGGGGAATCCTTTCGGATATGTGGGAAAGGGTTTTTCGAGATGCACTCCCGCAATCTCCCAATGGCCAGTCGTGCTGTCCTTGCCGGCAGATGCGGGCTGCATTTTTCCCCACGCTCCGGCCGGTTCCGGGTTGGGAGACATTCCGTCCAGCTCGAGAGCATTGCCAAGCCCATGGCCCTCGAGTGCGGGAAGGTTGAAGCCACCGACTGCGCGCGCCACATGAGCGAGTGTGTTGCTCCCTTTGTCGCCATACGCAGATGCATCAGGTGCTTCGCCCGCACCAACTCCATCGAGCACGAGGATTATCGCTCGTCTCATTCATTGACCCCGGTAAGTGCGGCGAATTCTGTTTCTGAGACCCGTGAGCAGCTCGTAAGGCGAGATGCGCGCCTTTGCCGCGACAGACGCAACATCTATCGCAGCACCATTTGCGCCGGGGTTTCCAATGAATGTCGCTACCTCTCCAATTTCCGCGCCCGCATCGGTCACGTCGATCATCGTCATGTCCATAGTGACCCTGCCTGCAACTGGAACAACCCGGTCGCGAACAACGGCCGACCCCGTATTGCTGGCCCCTCGCGGATATCCATCGGCGTATCCCAATGGCACGGTGGCAATCAAAGTCGGACGCCGCGCGGTCCAGGTGGCGTCATAGCTCACCGTATCCCCGGGCTCGACTCGCCTGATCTCGACAATTCTCCCTTTGAGAAAAACGACAGGCTCGGGTTGAAGCGACGCGGTCGGTCCGCTGCCGACCCCGTACATGAAGATTCCGGGTCTTACCGCATCCACTGTCGAACGCGAATGCCTCGCTATCGCTGCGCTGGAATCGGTGTGAATCACCGGCGGCCTCGACGGCAGCTGGCTCAGCACACCATCGAATCGTGCGAGCTGCTCATCCATGCTCCCGTCGTCGAGCTGAGGAGAATGAAAGTGTGTGTAGACCGCAGCCGGCGGAGTTTTCGTCAATGACTCAGTGAGTGTTGCAGCCTCGCGCCATGCTATTCCCGAGCGCGACATGCCCGTGTCGACGGACAAAACGTATGGGCTCCCATATATCTCCCACGCTGTGATCTGCACTGCGGAGCCAAGCGTCGGCGTGAGCTGAGCCAGATGCGCTGCTTCGAACTCTTCGGGAAGAAGCGGAGTGAAGATGATGATCTGGCGGGTGATTCCCGCGTCGCGGAGCTCCTGGCCTTCCTCGACGGTGGCAACGCCGTACGCCAGTGGTGACAGATGTTCGAGCGCATGCGCCACCTGCTCGGCGCCGAGGCCGTAGGCGTCAGCCTTGATCATGGGAATGAGTGGAACGCCTGCGCGCCTGAAGAGCGCAGTGGCGTTACGCACAAGCGCGCCCAGATCGACTTCCATCCAGGCGCGACTCAGCATTGCCCGCTCCCGCTCGAGCCGGGTAAGATTGCAGTCACACGCCCAATTATAGCTGTGAGAGGCTGCATGGACGATAAGGTGACGCTGAATGACACCGTCGCGCTGATGCGCGACCTGAGAAAACGCTGCGACTGGGACGCAGCGCAAACGCACGAAACGCTGCGTCCGTATCTCATCGAAGAAAGCCAGGAGCTGGACGAAGCGTTGCGCGACGGCAATTCAGCGCTCATGCGTGAAGAGCTGGGAGATCTTCTGCTGCAGGTGCTGTTTCATTCGGTAATCGCGGAAGAGCGAGGCGAATTCGACGTACATGACGTGGCACGGGGACTCATCGCCAAGATGCAGGCGCGGCATCCGCATCTTTATGGCGATGGAGTAAAGGAGCCATGGGAGAAAATGAAGTCGAAGAAGCGCGAGTCGATTGCCGATGGACTTCCGAGGTCGCTGCCTCCTCTCCATCGCGCCCATCGTCTGCAGGATCGTGCTGCAG
>DASROK010000001.1:0-4217 GCA_035646915.1 Gemmatimonadaceae bacterium | reverse complement strand
GACGCACACCACTCACCTGTCAGACCGGCCGAGACGAACGAAGCACTGCCGCCTGCAACAAAACCGGCAAAGCCCCGCGCACTTCCCGTGATGGGACAGGAAGCTCAGTCGAAGCGCGCTGCTGTCCCCGCGCCGACTCCTGTCAACTACCCGAATCTCGGCACCGTGATCGCCGTCTCCAGCGGTAAAGGCGGCGTTGGAAAGTCCACCGTCGCAGTGAATCTTGCTGTGTCGCTCGCGCAAAGCGGCGCGCGTGTAGGGCTGATGGATGCTGACATCTACGGCCCGAACGTCCCGCGTATGATGGGAATCAACAAGCCGCTCGAAGTCGATCCCGACGCGAAGATAGTTCCGCTCGAAGCGCATGGAATCAAACTCGTGTCGATCGGATTTCTCATCGAGCGCGACCAGCCCGCAATCTGGCGCGGCCCGATCATCATGAAAGTCATCACGCAGTTCCTTCGCGACGTGAACTGGGGCCAGCTCGATTTTCTCATCGTCGACATGCCGCCGGGCACAGGTGACGCGCAGCTGTCACTCGTGCAGGCAACGCATGTGACGGGCGCGGTGATAGTCACAACTCCGCAGCAGATTGCGTCGGGTGATGCCCTTCGCGGTGCGAAGATGTTTCAGCGCGTGGACGTTCCAGTAATCGGGGTCATCGAGAACATGAGCTGGTTCGAGTGTCCGCATTGCGGGAAGCCGGTGAACATCTTCGGATCAGGCGGCGGCGAAGGACTCGCCCAGGAGCTCGGCGTACCGCTGCTCGGCAAAATTCCGCTGTATCCCAATGTGCTTGCAGGCGGGGATCTGGGGTTGCCCATCGTGGTGGGAGAGCCTGACAGCGCTGCCGCAAAGGCACTCAATGAAGTCGCGCAGCGAATTTCGTCGGCGTACGTTGCAAGTGCCTGATGAATAAAATCAAATAACAGAAAACCCAGTGAGTTGATGAGTTTCCAGAATCGAGCACTGAGATACTCAGTTCGAACTCAGTGCTGAGTGCTGAGGCTCCGGGAACTCATTTCTCTCCACTGACTTGGTTAGCTCATTCGTACTATTCAGAATCTTGCCTTTTCAGCAATTGCTGCATCTCTCAATGCTTCGGACGGAAGCTTTGCCGGCGGCGCTCCGACTTTGCCTGTGCCTGCGTGCAGCTCCGAGTTCAATTCCCCGCCGGTCAGGAACGCGGCCATTGTCCAGTACATCCACGTGAGAAGGACGATCACTCCGCCGATGGTTCCGTAAGTCTTGTTGTACGAGCCGAAATTCGTCACGTACCAGCGGAAGACGAGAGTGATTGCAGCCCACAATACGACTGTGAACACTGCACCGATGAGCACGTGCATCTTTTTCTGTTTGACGTACGGGAGGAAGTAAAACAGGAGCCAGACAAATCCTGTAAGCAGGACGAGTGCGAGCGGATACTGAGCTATTTCCCAGAATTGTCTGGTGTCGCCGGGCAGGCGCGTGAACTTTGCGATCCAGTCGATGATCGAGTGGCCAGCGACGAGAACGATAGTGGCAAAACCGATGACGATGCCGGCGACAATCGTGAATCCCATTGCGATCAATCGTCGCTTCCAGAACGGACGCGGGTCATGCGCATCGTATGCCGTGTTCAATGCGCCCATCAAAGTGTCGAGCACTGCAGATCCGGAGAACGCAGCGAGAATAATTCCAACGGACATGAGTCCCGGTGCATTCGGTCCGAATACAACGTCGCGCACGACATTTCTCAGCAGCAGGTACGCTTCAGGCGGGAGCGTAACCGAGAGACGGGTGAGAATGCGGCCGACGAATTCCTGCTTGTTGCCGATTAGACTGAAGAGCGGCGCGAGGAAAAGCAGGATTGGGAAAAGCGAAAAGAAAAAGCTGTAGGCTGCCTGGGCAGACAGCCCCAGAATGCCATCTTTCCAGACTTCGCTGAAAGTTTTTCTTAGTAGCTGTCCGGCGTCGTAACCTTTGATGACCATTGCCAGCACGTAACTGGCAACTTTGGTTCCGCGGCAGCTTTACGGGTTAGTGCCTGCCTGCTTGAACTCGCCGCGCCACCAGGAGAGAAGCACTGCGCCAAAGCCCGTCGTGGCCGCAATGAAGGTCACTGCGCTGGCGAAAGATTCGAGCATCGGTCCAAAGAGGGGAACGCGGTAGAAAGCTGCGACGATCAGCCACATTCCCATGAACACCGCAGTGCCTGTCACGAAAGAGCGGAGCAGTGCGCCGTGTGGTGTCTCGTCGCGCTTGGCTCCAGCGCTGATTGCCGCACCGGTCATGGTTGCAACGGCAACGAATCCGAACATCGCAATTCCCGCAACGACGAACATGAATGCGATGAGACCCAGCGGGATGAGAAGAATCCCGATCAGCGTGGCGGCGAGAAGAGCACACACTGCAACAGCGCCAGGCACAATCGCGAGCTGCCCAAGCAATCCGCTGCCAAGTGATTTTCCGACGCCGTTCTGAAGTGTGCGGATGACTATCTGAAGCTTATCGGCTCCAAAGGCCATGAGGACGAATCCGATCAGGCCGGTGATGATGAGCCATCCGATCACGATGCCAAACATGTCAGGCCGCCTTCCGGCTTGCGGTTGCTGCCAGGCGGAGCGCGGCGGTTGCCGCGACCGCTCCGGCCGCGAAGGATCCAATGACTGCCATTCCTGTAGCGGTGCCCGCTGATGCAGCGGCGCCGGCTGCAGTTGTGGTTGCAGTTGCCGACGCTTCAGTTGCGAGCCCCGAGAGGAATGCCATTGTGCTCTGACCGAAAACTCTGCTGATCAGGACGAAAAGGTCGAGATTGAAGATCGTGACGAGCGCTACGACCGACATCGTCACGCCGACCGCTGCTACAAGTGACGCGGCAGCGATGCGGGCAGGAATCGAGCGGCGCAGAGTGGTTTGAGGAACCATGGCGGGGGCGCGTCTCTCGACCGGTGGGGTCCACTCAGGCTGTACAGCGATTGCCCGGCGGTCTGTTGCTGCGGGGACCTCGAGTGCGCCGGGGATGCGCACGCGCGCCATCACCTTGTCCGCAAACTGCGGAGAAGGCGCGAAATAAGGCAAATCCTTCATTGCCCTCGCGATCGGCGCGAATTCTTCTTCTTCCGGGAAATAATCTGTCAACGGGTCCTCACGAATTGATTACGGAGCCCTGTGGGCCTCGGTTTCAGCGAATTTCCAGTGAATGTCCGATATATCATCGGACATCTCCCAGAGCTGCGCGGAGCTCATGTCTCGCCCGATGGATGTACGTCTTCACCGTACCCAGAGGGAGCTTCACGATCTCCGCGATTTCCTCATAAGATTTGTCCTCGACGTGCCTGAGCATGATGCAGGCCCGGTATTCCGGCCTGAGCTTTCC
This sequence comes from Gemmatimonadaceae bacterium, assembly GCA_035646915.1. Taxonomy (GTDB): domain Bacteria; phylum Gemmatimonadota; class Gemmatimonadetes; order Gemmatimonadales; family Gemmatimonadaceae; genus UBA4720. Next base: position 859 of record DASROK010000001.1, on the reverse strand, counting down.
GATGGCGCGTTCGATTGCAGTTCCAAGCTCGCGTGATTCGAGCTCTTCGAGGGGAGACTCGGTGCCCGAAACAACTGCAATCGAAGTGGCCTTGGCGCTCTCCGAGGTCACCGCATCCGGCGCACCTTCGATACTTATGGTATCTACCCTCCGGCGCCGCAGATGATCGATTGTAAGGTTGTTCGCGATCTTGAACAGCCAGCTCGAGAATTTGAATTCAGGGCTGTAGCGGTCGAGGTTGTTGAGGACCTTGATGAAGGTTTCCTGGGCGAGATCTTCGGAGGTCTCTCTATCGCGCACCATCCGGAAGATGAGCGAAAAAACGGGCCTCTCGTAGCGTGTGAGAAGCTCGCGGTATGCCGCTTCCGATCCCTTTCGCGCCAGTTGGACGACTTCGGGATCGGGCAGACCGGACAGAGGCGGAGATACGGCTCCTGCTGGCATTGAAGGACAAACTTAGCTTGCCTCACCTCTGTCTGCCCCGTCAACTTTCGCCGGATGAGTGAGCAAGATGAAGAAGCGAGAGCAATGCGTGCCGCGCGGGGCGGCTCGGAAAAGAGCGAATATGTGCGCCGCACATTCTCCGAGATCGCGCCGCGATACGATCTGCTAAATCACCTGCTCAGCCTCAACATCGACAAAGGCTGGCGTCGAAAAGCGATTGCAGAGCTTCATCTGACGCGAAATCCCCGCGGCCGGTATCTCGATCTGTGTGCCGGAACTCTCGACGTCAGTCAGATGCTTGGATCGACCAGCGGGTTTCACGGCTCTGTAGTCGCTGCAGATTTTGCCGAGCCCATGCTGCGTGCGGGTGTGTCGAAGGTGTCCGGGTTGAGTGTGAGTCCCGTCACCGCTGATG